>JALZBG010000036.1 GCA_030947645.1 Vulcanimicrobiota bacterium
CACCATCATGTAGACGCCGGGCGCGTCCGGGACTTGGGAAAGTGTTTGCGTTAGGTCGGCAGAACGGGCAGAGGCCACAACCCCTTTTTCAACACGCGGGCTGCTTTACCGGGTTTCGCTTGCTCTTCTGCGAACGAGGGCCGTCACCACCAGCGCTGCAATTCCCACAAGGAGCAAGGCAACGATGCTTAGGGAAAATCGGTGAAACAGCGGCGCCAGGTCGTCTAAATGTTGCCCGAGCTTGTGTCCTAGCAGCGCGAGAAGCAGACAAAAAACGAACGAACCGGCAGCGGTGAAAACGTAGAAGGGCAGCAGCGGCATTCGCGAGATGCCGGCCGGAATGGAACAGATGCCACGCAGCACTGGAATGAAGCGGCACAGCAGAATTGCAAAACTGCCGTAACGTTGAAAAAAGCTCTCGACTTTCGCCATCTCTCTTTCATGAAACATCACGTAATGGCCGTAACGGTGGACGAAAGGGCGGCCGCCGAATCGGCCTACCGCATAGGCTGCGGACGCGCCCGCTAACTCGCCCAACACCGCGACGACGATTACGAGCCAAAGGTTTGACAAGTGGCCGGTGGCAACGAGCGCTCCGGCTGCAGGTATTACGAACTCGGTCCCGACGGGGGCGCCGATGTTACCTAATGCCATTACTACGAACAAACCCGCATAACCGACATGGTCCACCAGAGTGATAAAAAAAGCCGACAGGCGCTCCATTAGCTCACTTGGGGATCGCGCGATGCTTGTCGCAAAATGTCGGCAGCCAGCCCGCCGCCCTCTTCGCGCAGTGCGACGAATAGATCCACCGGCTCGACGAACCGGCCGGCAGCGTTCACTTCCGCGAGTTCGACTATTTTCTTCACTCTAGGGGTGATGAGAATACCTTCCCAGGAGCGGTCTTCACCGGTTCCCAATGCCCGTCGCACTTGAGCGTGCACCTCTTCCATGTCGATGTGCTCGTTGCGCAAATGAGCCTGCACCGCGGGGTCGTGTTCTTCAAGCAGCGCGAAAAGCATATGCTCGGCCCCGACATAGTAATGGTTGTGATTGCGGCATTCTTGCTCGGCGGCACGTAAGACGCGCCGCGAGCCGGCGCTAAATCTTGAGAACACATCGCCCTTTATTCAGAAGAGAGTGGTCGGGGCGGCAGGATTCGAACCTGTGACCTCTGCGTCCCGAACGCAGCGCTCTACCAAGCTGAGCTACGCCCCGATGAGCGCCAACCAATGTTCTCATAGCCGTGCGGCGGTCCTGCCGGGAAATTGTGCGCTTCATTCGGAAGGTTCTCGATCGTTATGAGATATTTGATCGTGGGGTGCGGTCGTGTCGGCTCCGCACTTGCCAAGCTACTCGCGGTTGATAATCATCAGATTATCGTCGTCGACCAAACCCCCGAGGCATTTAAGCGCTTAGGCACTAAGTTCTCTGGACATGTCGTTGTTGGAACCGGTATCGACTACGATGTGCTCAAGCGAGCGGGTGCCGAACGCGCGGACGGATTCATCGCCGTCACGGATGGCGACAACCGCAACGTCATGGCGGCATTGATCGCACAGCGAATGTTCAAGATCAAAAAGATCGTGGCGCGCATATACGACCCGCCCCGTGGACAAATGTATCGGGAGCTGGGCATCGAGACGGTCTGCCCAACGACCATCGGCGCCAAACTTATTCGGGATGTTTTAACCGAAGCGCCATTCGACAGTTTACAGTCATTCGATTTTGGAAAAGTGACGTCGCTGACTGCGGTGGTTCGCGACTCGGAGGCCGGGCGGCGCATCGGGGACTTCGAACGTCCCGGTAGGATTCGCATCGCCGCCGTCCGCAGCGGGAGCAGCGTCAACGTTGCTTCCAACGACAGAGTGCTGAACGCCGGTGATGAAATAAACGCAGTGGTGGCGCCCGAAGGCCTCTCTGAATTTGCAAGCATGTTCGGCGGAGCGGCGCCCGAGCGCAAGACAGCCTGATGTTCATTCTCATTGTGGGCGGTGGAAAAGTAGGAACCTACCTCTCTCGCGCCCTCATGCAACAAGACAATGAAGTGGTGGTCGTTGAAAAATCGGCCGCCAAAGCAAAAATGATGACCAACATTCTTGAAAGCGACATCGCTATTGTCGGTGACGGCTGCGATCCGATTGTCCTTCAACAGGCGGGAATAGAACGCGCCGACGTAGTGATTGCGGATACTGGCGATGACGAAGATAATTTGGTGGTAGCGCTGATCGCCAAGAAACAGCCCAACAAGCCGCGGTGCATAGCCCGAGTAAACAACCCACGGAATAAAATGATTTTCGAATCGATCGATACCGTCGATCCGGTGCGCGTCATCTCATCGACCGAAGTTATTCTTTCTGCGTTGCACGAGCACGTCCAAGCGCTCGATCTGAAATCAGCGATCGAATCGATGCAGCCGTTGTAGTGGGCGCAACGCTTCTTCTATCTTAAGGCGCGTGCGTGAAGTTTCCGATTGCGACGTCAAACTCGGCAATGCGCCCAAGTACGTGACGCATTCCAAGCGGGCGCGTCGGGCGGCCAACGACCTCGAAGTAACGTTCCGGATCGATGTTGAGTGTACGGGTTTGAATCATGTCAACGCGCACCGCTTCGAGAAACGCGTTCATCGCCAGAAGCTCGGCTTCGTCGTCGGTGACGCCGGGGTGCGTGAGGAGGTTGAGCGATACCCGCAATCCGGCCGCACCGGCCAGCCGAATGCTTTCAAAGACATCTTCCAGGGCGTATCCGGTTGGCCGGTAGTACGCCGAATATATTTGCGGACGGAATGAGTTGAGGCTAACTCGGACCGCCTGCAACCCCGCATCGATGCAACGCTGCAAAGCGCGTGGCAAGCTACCGTTGGTGTTCAAGTTGACCGTACCACTGTCGCACTCGCGGCGAATCGCCTCGATGGCGCGCGCGACCGTGTTGACGCGCAGCAATGGTTCTCCTTCGCATCCTTGCCCGAAGGAAACAATTCCATCTTGCACTCGCTGCAAGTGATAGACCCCCACGCGCGCCAGTTCTTCGGGGCTTGCTTCCATGACGATACGGCGTTGCGGCGAGGGTACGTTCGCTTCGGGTTCGAGCTGGGAGATGCAGCCCACGCATTTCGCATTGCATTTTGGGGAAACCGGTAGAGCCGCCTCGCCCTTGCAAAAGAAAACGTTTTGCGCTGTGAAACAGCCGTAATCACGGGAGCATAGAGCGACTTGTCGCAGTACGCGGTTATCGCCATCCACGCGCATCCTGGCGCCAATCGCTGTTTCCAGTTCGGCTTGGGCAAAATAACGCGGTTTCCAATCTTCCCGTTCGTCGGTTTTCCGAGCGGCAACGTGCAGTTCATCGTCAATGACGCAGGCAAAGGTGTAACCATACAACGGCAGCTCGGGTGCGCCGGCCGCGCGCCGGAACGCCGGCACCAGCAGCCGCGTGTAACCTGAAGGGAGGACCGCCGCGAGCACCACTCCGCGCGCCGGGCGTTTATCCCGTACGAGCGGCGTGCGTCCGGGTAACGTCATCTGCATGGTTCCGAGCGGCGCAGGAAGCAGATCATCCAATCCCGCGGGCGCGACTATCCCGCCATCGGCAAGCGGTTCTCGCTTTGCGTCGTAAAATATGCGACCGCGCTGATCGCAATACGCTAGGCCGATCATTTCAGCTCCACGTCGATTTCCGTCTCGAATACGCGCACTGCAGGCCCGCTTAAGAAGGCGTCACCCTTGCCGGACCATTCCACCACCAGCCGCCCGCCGGGAACGTCCACTTGAACGGGCGATAACACGAGTTCGCGCTGGACCGCCGCAGCGGCGCTGGCCACGGCACCCGTGCCGCACGCCATGGTTACGCCCACGCCCCGTTCGTAGTGTCGCACCAGCAGCCGATTCGGTCCGGCCTTCACCGCGACATGCACGTTGATTCCGCCCGGAAACTGCCCCGTCCTGACAAGGCGATCTGCCGCGGCCGGCAGATCAATGTCGTCCAAACCCTTTTCGAATAAGATGACGTGTGGATTACCTGCCCAAACGCAGAGCGCATCGTAGTGCGGCAGGTTCATCGTTTCGATTCTCAGGTTCCCCATGTTGACTCTGACCTCAAAGGGGTTGCGCGAAATGATTGAAGTTTTTACCGCACCACTCGAGGTATCCAGCACAAGATCGTCTGCGGCACCCCTCTCGCTCAAATATCGCGCCACGCAGCGTGCGCCGTTCCCGCACATTTCGGCTTGCGATCCATCTGCATTGAATATCGACATGCGGGCGTCGCCACGATCTGACTGACCGATGACCAGTACTCCATCCGCACCGACGCTGCCGCGGCGATCGCAAACGGTCTTTGCAAATAGCGCCAAGTTGGAGATTCGCGGAATGCGCTCGTCGAGAACGATGAAATCGTTGTAGCTCCCGTGCATTTTCGTCACCGGAACGGCAGACATTAGGCGTTCGGTGTTTCGCCCACCAGCGAGCCCGTCACCGGTCCTTGGGGAGAAACGGTTGAAACGGCATGCTTATAGATCAGATGGACTTTATGTTCATATTCCAGCAAGATCGTGAAGGGATCGAACCCCTTTATCAGCCCTCGCAGTTGAAATCCGTTGACGAGATAGACGATCACCGGTACGGCTTGGCGTCTAACTTCGGCTAAATAGGTATCTTGCAGCTGAGGTGGGCGCGAACCGGTCGCGCTGCTGGCAGACATGCGCCGGGGTTCATGCCCATTCTAACTTTTTCCTTGCCAGATCACTCAACGAGTCCAGCGCGTTGCGCTCGTCAAACCATTGCATGCCCGGTTCCCTGCGGAACCACGTTTGCTGCCGTTTCGCATAGCGCCGCGTTGCTCGAAAAAGAGATTCGCGAAGTTCACGTTCGGTACAAAAGCCTGCTAAATATGCGAGTGCCTGGGGATAGCCAACGGCGCTGGACGCCACGGCTCCAGTTCCCACGTCTGAGGCCTCGTCGAGTAAACCGGCGCGCAACATTGCTTCAATTCTCTCGCGTATCCGCTCTTGGAGCACCGGCGCGGCAACCGTTAGGCTCGCTTTCACAAACGTGATGCCCCGGCTGCGTAGACTGGGCAAGGACGCGGTTCGGACGTATCGTCTGCTCAAAGCAACTTCCAGCGCACGGACGACGCGATAACTGTCCCCCTGCGCGATGGCAGAAGCACGCCGAGCGTTTAGAGAACGCAGCCACCCATGCAAGACCTCCGGCGGATGCAGTGCAATCTCTCGACCCAGGCGTCCTCGCAATTCATCGTCGCGCTCCGCTGCCAGAGCGACATCACCGCACAAGGCGCGAATGTAAAAGCCGGTACCACCGACGACAATGGCTCGTTTGCCTCGGTTTTTGATCTCATCGATCGCAGCGAGAGCGTCCAACGTAAATTGCGCTGCCGAATAACGTTGATGCGGATAAAGAAAGCCGATCAGGTGATGCGGGATTTGCGCCCTCTGGAAGGCGGTGGGAGCCGCCGTGCCGATCGGCATGTCACGATAAACTTGGCGCGAGTCGGCACCGACGATTTCAGCATCAAAGCGTTGCGCCAGCGCGAGTCCGAGCGTACTTTTCCCCGTCGCGGTCGCGCCCGCTACTATAAGAACTCCGGGTTCCATCGCGTCAAAGACGTTTAAACAAGCGCGCAATTTCCTGAGCACCCAACCTCACGATGGTCGGACGCCCGTGAGGACAGTGCATCGGATTGCGGCAATGCTGCAAGCGCTGGATTAGACTGACCATCTCATCGTGAGCGAGCGTTTCACCGGCTCGTACAACGGAATGACAAGCGAGCGATGCCCAGACGCGCTCGCGCGCATCAAGCGCACGTGGCTGCCCGGAAAAATCATCCAGAAACCCCACGATGTCAAAGGGCCGCGAGGCGTAACCAGCGGGCGTCGCGCGAATACGGTACGACCCTTCGCCGAATTGTTCGATATCCAGACCGCCCTCTCGTAAGGTATCCAGCACGCGCGCCAGCCTCTCGCTTTGGGCGCGATCGAGCTCGATCATGAGCGGCACCAGCAACGCCTCAGCGGGCGCATGCTCCTCCGCGCGTTGCATGATTTTTTCGTACGCGATGCGCTCGTGAGCCGCATGTTGGTCAACCAGCATCACTGCTGCATCGTCCGCGGCAATAATGAAGGACGCATCGACTTGTCCGAAAACGCGCAGCTTTGGACGCTCGTCCGTCTGCGGCGCCGGTTCCGTGTCGTCGAGAAACGACCTGCGATTTGAAAGACTGGGAACGATTGAGCTCGGGGCAAACGACAGTGCTTCGTGAAAACGCTGGGTTGCATTCATGTGAAGCGTTCGAGCAATCGAAGCTTTGACGGCGCCAACCACTTGGTGCGTGAACCGCAGTCGAACGTCACTTTTCGTTGGGTGTACGTTGGGATCCACGTGTTCCGGTGGCAGCGATACAAAAAGGACGCCGAACGGATGCCGCCCGGTCATCGCAAAAGTTGAATACGCCGCGGTCCACGCTCCTGCGACAACGGGACTGCGCAGCAAGCGCCCGTTGATGAAGAGCAGTTGCATCCGGCGGTCCGGCCGATCATTTCCCGGTTTGCTGATGAATCCGCTCAGGGCTCCGCGCAGCCCGGCGCTCGCGTCGGTATTCAGCGCGATAAGCGAATCGCGCGCACCCTTTCCAAAAACGGCGCACAGGCGTTCGGTCGGATCATTACCGGCGGGAATTGTCCACGTGCTTTTCCCGCCGTGCGAGAGCGAGAAGGCAATCTGCGGGTATGCTAAGGCGAATGTTGAAAGCCACGCCGAAACGCGCGCGAATTCACTTGCCGGTGAGCGCATATACTCGCGCCTTACCGGTATGTTGGCAAACAGATCGCGCGCGGAAACGCACGTCCCCAGCGGTGCCGCAATGGGCTCGATGTGGCCGACTTGTTCCCTGTGCGCCTGCACGCTGGCGCCGATGTCGTGTCCCGCCACACGCGAGGTGAGGCGCAAGCTCGACACCGCAGCAATACTCGCCAAACCCTCACCGCGAAATCCGAGCGTGGAAACCGACTGCAGGTCAGAGGCTTGCACGAGTTTGCTAGTAGCGTGACGAGCGAGCGCCAAACGCAATTCATCGGCGCGTATTCCGCAGCCGTTGTCGGCGACTTCGATCAATTCGAAGCCGCCCTCATTCAACCAGACGCCGATGCGGCTCGCACCCGCATCCACAGCGTTTTCAACGAGCTCTTTAACGACCGAAAGCGGTCGTTCAATGACTTCGCCGGCGGCAATTTGACCGACCGTTTGTTCGTCGAGAAGAGCGATCAAAGGTCGAAGAAAAGTTGGCGATCCGGCGCGTGTGCCGTACCTAATTTGGTTTTCAACGGTACCTGGGCCTCAAGGGTTGGGCGCCCTTCCAGCGCATTAGCTATTTCCTGTGCGCGTGCAAGGACGGGCTGCGGCAACCCCGCCATTCGCGCGACTTCGATTCCAAAAGAGCGCGACGAACTTCCCGGCAAGACCCGATGTGAGAAAATCGGTGCACCGGACTTTGCGGTGTTTTCTACTGCAGTGATGTGAAAGTTGGCCACACAGGGCCAGCGCTGCGCAAGCGCAATTAGTTCGTGGAAGTGCGTCGCGAACAATACCGCCGGCGCAGCCTGCTCCAAGCCAAGCAAAAATTCGCAGATAGCTTGCGCGATGGCTAAGCCATCGATAGTTCCCGTACCGCGTCCGACTTCGTCGATCAGTAGCAGACTGCTTGCCGTGCAACGACGCAAGATAGCCGCGGTTTCCGACATCTCAACATAGAACGTGGAATGTCCCGAAGCCAGGTCGTCGCCGGCTCCTATCCGCGTGAAAATGCGATCCACGATTCCAAGCGTCGCTGACTCCGCTGGAACGAACGATCCGATTTGCGACATGATGACAAGCAGAGCAGCCTGACGTAAATACGTGGACTTTCCCCCCATATTCGGGCCGGTTAAAAGCAGAAAGCGTTGCTTGCCCGTCCCGATATTCAGATCGTTGGGAACGAATCCGCATTTCAACAGCTCCTCCATGACGGGATGGCGACCGTTGCGTATTGCAAAGGAGCTCCCGTCAACGAATGTTGGCCGCACGTATCCCCGCTCGGCCGCACACTGCGCTAACGAACAGAGCACGTCCACCTCTGCCAGCGCGCGCGCCGTAAGCTGCAGATCATCGACACGCGCATGGATTCGCTCGAGCAGTTCGGCAAACAGTGTCTCTTCTAGCCGCAGCCGCCGCGACTGCGCGCTAGATATTGCGACTTCTAATTCTTTGAGTTCGGCGGTCACGAACCGTTCGCCATTAGCCAGCGTTTGTCTGCGTACATAATCGCTGGGCACATTTATCAGGTTGTTTTTCGTAACCTCAATTGAATAACCGAACGGCCCGGCATACTTGATCTTCAGGGATTTGATACCCGTACGGGTGCGCTCGCGTTCCTCTAACTCACTGAGCTTACCACGAGCGTCAGAACGCAGCGCCATGCATTCACTTAAATCGGCGTGCGACTCAGGACGAATGGCGCCGCCTTCTCCTATGCTGGCCGGGGGTTCCTCAGCCAAGCAGTAGTGCAAGTCTCGCAAGACATCTGCCAAGTCGACGATCTGCCGCGAGTAACGCTGGAGGCCGCTGGGAAGACTCTCGCGCAACGGCTGCAGGAGTTCAAGCGTCCGCCGCAAGGACGCTAAATCTCGTGGATTGGCTCGTTTAAAACGAATCTTTTGTGCAATGCGTTCAAGGTCGAAGCATCCGCTCAAAATCTCTTGGAGCGCTCCACGCTTCCCCCCGGCGCGGAGTAGCGCTGCAATTGAATCCGCACGCCCGGTTATTACTACAGGATCGAGCAACGGCGCTAGAATCCAGCGCGCCAGCATGCGCGAACCCATTGAGGTTGCGCACTTATCGAGCGTTGCGCTGAGCGTTGCTTTGGGGTTTGCACCAAGCGGTTTGGTCAACTCCAAATTTTTCCGCGTCTGGGCGTCCAGTGCTAGGAAAGTCTGTTCGCGATAAAAGTCCACGGCGCTCAGCGCCTCGCTGGTGGTCACGCCGGTTTTCTGAACGAACGTCCGTAGCGCGTCCAGCGAGCGGTGCATCGCCAGCGATTCATCTAAGGAAAAACCCGGCAGCGGCGCGCGCTCGCGCTCATCAACTGCGGAAAGCGGCGGCGCGGTCAGCCGGGCCCCCAGTGTTTCAACGGCACCGCGCATCGCAGCACGCATGTCTGAGGCGACATCGGCGATCACTTCAGCGGGGCCGATCCGCCCGAGTTCAGCAATCAACTCCTCGTACGAAGATTCGCCCGAAAAGACGGTAACCGCGCAGTGCCCTGTGGACACGTCGGCGTGCGCCAGCGCAATTGTTTCTCCAAGCGTCGTGACGGCAGCCAGATAGTTGTTTTGTTTGCCGTCAAGCAACTGATCTTCGATCAAGGTTCCCGGGGTAACGACTCGTACGACGTCGCGCTTCACGAGTTTGTTTTGAATCGGCGTTTCTAGCTGCTCGGCAAGCGCTACGATCCAGCGCTGCGCAACGAGGCGGGCTAGATATCCCGATAGTGCGTGGTGGGGTACACCGGCCATGGCGACCCGTTTTCCGGCCCCGGCC
This sequence comes from Vulcanimicrobiota bacterium, assembly GCA_030947645.1. Taxonomy (GTDB): domain Bacteria; phylum Vulcanimicrobiota; class Vulcanimicrobiia; order Vulcanimicrobiales; family Vulcanimicrobiaceae; genus JALZBG01. Next base: position 9,588 of record JALZBG010000036.1, read on the forward strand.
TCCTTTGAGGTCAGCGCGATGGAAAGAGCGCGCGCCACGGTCTCGGCATCCTCACCGTACGCTTCGTAAAAATCGCCGACTCGTGAAAGTAGAATTGCTTCGGGATGACGCGACTTCATTCCAAAGTACTGCTCGAGCATCGGCGAGTAATCGCTCACCGCTTAATAGCTTGGCGGACTTGGGCCATTTTCGGATAGGGTGTCGATAAAAGACGACCCATAGACGGAAATGCGCTCAATTGTGACAGAACCTTAGAGCGTTATCAAGTCCAGCGTTGGGGGCGGTACACTGGTTCCGCGATGCGTATAGGCGTGCGAGCGCGAGAGCATCGTGCCGGTGACGCCCCACGTGTACCCTGCTTGGACGCGTACGTCGATCCACGGCGCGGCGGCGAAGGCCGCAGCATCCAGTGTAAACGGCAACGGCGCAATAACGGTCACATTATCGACCGTTTTTGCGGCCAATTTCGCGGGATCTTTGCGGGAAGGGCCCTGAACGAGCGCCCGTACCACTGAACCGACCTTGCGCTCGTGAAAAGCGCGGCAAGACCGGTTCTGTACGGCCGCTAGGCTGCGCAGACGTTGCGAGGCTTGCGATGGATCGACTTGCTCCCACTGCGAGGCCGGCGTTCCCCGGCGCGGCGAATAAATGAACATGTAGGCCTGCGTGAACATGTTGGTCGCGCACAGCGCGAGTGTTTTTTGGAAATCTTCTTCACTTTCACCGGGAAACCCGACGATGATGTCGGTGGTAAGCGCCCACCCCGGCAGCTGTTCCCGCAAGAAGCCGATCTTCTCCAGATACGCCTCAATCGAGTACTTCCGGTTCATGCGGCGCAGAACCGGATTCGATGCAGACTGCACCGGCAAATGCAAGCGGGGATTGAGTTGCGGGATACCGGCCATGTCCGTGAGTAACTTTTGGGTGAAGTCTTTGGGATGCGAAGTAAGAAACGAGAGCCGCTCCAAACCATCACATTGCGCAACCGCACCCAACAGTTCGCCGAAGTCGCCGCCGGTCGCAGGATCCCTGTAGGCGTTTACGGTTTGCCCCACAAGCGTGACTTCGCGTGCGCCCTGCGCGATGTGTTGCCTCACCTCGGCCAGAATTTCCTTCGTTGGGCGGTGGTCGAATCGTCCGCGCACGTGCGGCACGATGCAAAAGGTGCAGTAATACGAACAACCGCGCTGGACGGTGACGTATGCGCGCAGATGAGTGAACGCATCGGTGATGCAATCGGCGTTGCCACCCATCGGAAGAAGCAGCGAGCGCTCCTCGCTTCGTTGGTCTTCTGCGAATTCCGGACGCCATGCACTCAGAGCCTCGGCGAGTTCGCCCAATTCTTTGGTACCGAAGACCGCATCGACATGGGGCGCGACTTCTTGCATGCGGTGACGATCTTGCTCTGCCAGGCAGCCGGTTACCACAAGCTTGACACCCGGGTCCGCGCGTTTGAGGGTCTTGAAATGCTGCATCCGTCCGTAGGCCCTGCGTTCAGCGTTGTCGCGCACCGTACAGGTGTTCAACAGGACCACGCTCGCTTCGTGTGGCTTCTCAGCGATGGTGTAACCCGCGGCCACAGCCCTCTGCGCTATATGCTGTGAATCGGCTTCGTTCATTTGGCATCCGAAGGTTTCGATGTAAATGCTAGCCACTATTTGAGCTTCCCTCGCTCAGCCTTCGTCAGTTGCAACAGCAATTCTAGAGGCAAGTACAGCTTTCCGTGAACGAAGGCCGGCGGAGCGTCGAACGCGACCGTCGCGTTGTCTATCTTGAAATGGTATTGCCCGAGATGGGCCACGACGATATGTCCGCGGTAATCGATCAATACTTTATCGCGCTCGGTGCGAAAAGCGGAATCCGGCAAATATTGCTCCGCCGGGGCAACCACCACCGATTTGCTGCGGACCGCGACTACAGTGGCAGAAACCGGCGAAACCACAACGTCCGTGGTGGTACCGGGAAAGACTGCAATGCTGCGAACCATCTTCGTTTTTCCGACATGCACGACGATTTGGTGCAGTCCGCTTGGCGTCTGGACGGCGGCGCGAGCGCCCGCGACGCCGTCAAGAGAAACCTGGCTTCCCGGCTGCAACCCGTGCAAGACGATGCGTCCGGACTCACCGCGCACACGCCCGCTGCGCTGCAAAACGACGCTGCCGGTGGCGATCCCTTCGGTTCCCACCCTCTGCTCGATTTCTGCTACGCTGAACCCCAGTTTCGTCAGGGTCACCGCATGTTTTCCGCTCTCTAACCCATCCAACAAAATCGGCGTGCGTCCAACGTACATTCCGTCAACCCATACATCCGCCCCACTCGGCAATGTTGTTAAATACACGCCGCCCGATGCCATTGTCGGCGTTGCAACGCCAACGCTCGTTACCGCGACGATTAGACAAACGCAATATTTGAAAAGCTTGCTGATTACTGTCATGGAATCAAGCTCAATTTCGCCAACAGGCTAGGCTTTCCGCCTGCCGAACCGCTTCCAGATCCATGCAAGAGTCTACCGAGTCGATCGAACGAAAAGCGCTTCACCCCGCGACGGTGGCTATCGTCGGACGCCCCAACGTCGGGAAAAGCGCATTGTTTAATCGCTTAATCGGCCAGCGGCTTGCAATTGTAGAAGAAACGGCCGGCGTTACGCGCGACCGGCTATACGCGCTCGCGGAGTGGCGCGGTTTCATTTTCAGCATCGTCGATACGGGGGGAATCGATACGGACGCGCCGGCACACGATCGCATAGCACAAGAGACGCGCAGGCAAGCGGAGATGGCGGCTCGCGACGCAGACGTTATCATTTTTGTGCTCGACGCGACATTCGGATTGCACCCGCTCGACGTTGAGGTAGCCGGCATCCTGCGGTCGACGATGCGTCCCATAGTCTTGGTCGCCAATAAGACAGAATCGCCGAAGATCGCGGCAACCGTCCTCGGCGAATTTTCGCGCTTGGGTTTCGGCGAACCAATCTCAGTTTCAGCGATTCACGGTGAAGGTACGGGCGACTTACTAGACGCCATTGTGGAAAAGCTGCCGCTCGAGGCGCCGAACGAGGCGCTAGAGCACGAGATGGCTCTCGCGCTCGTGGGACAACCGAACGTTGGAAAGAGTTCACTGCTCAATGCGCTCGTAGGGCAGGAGCGTTCGATCGTTTCCCTCACTCCAGGTACGACCCGCGATGCCATCGACACGGTTTTTACGCTGAACGCACACCGCATTCGCCTCATCGATACCGCGGGAATGCGGAAAAAGCCCCAAGCCCGAGGAGCTATAGAATACTACTCCTCCCTTCGTTCCCTCTCTGCGATTGCGCGGTGCGATATTGCAATATTACTGATCGACGCAATGCAAGGGGTATTGGCGCAAGACCGCCGGTTAGCCGGAATGATCCTCGAAGAACGCAAAGGTTTGATCGTGGTCGCGAACAAGTGGGACCTCGCCCGCGCTCAAGGTGAATACAGCCAGGCTGAGCTGATCTCTGTCATCCGCGATCAATTGCCCTTTGCACGCTTTGCACCGGTGACGTTTCTCTCCGCACTGACAAAAAGGCGACTGGGCAGCCTCATGCCGATGGTGATGCGTGTCGCCGCCAACCTTGACCGCCACACTCCTACGGCGCAACTCAACGCGGTCGTCCATGATGCGACGCTCGCTCATCCGCCCCCCTCGCCGGGCGGTAAGACGTTCAAGATTTTTTACTGCTCCCAACCCGCGTCGCATCCGCCGCTGTTTGTCTTTCATTGTAACCATCCGGCGTTACTGCAACCCTCGTACAAGCGATTCTTGGAGAACGTTATCCGAGCGAATTTCGACTTTGAGGGCGTTCCACTGACGCTGGAATTCCGAGAGCGACAACGCACCGATGGCGGCGAATGAACACCGCGCTCGCTTGCGCCTTCGGATTTCTAAGCGGCTCCATTCCATTCGGATTCGTGATCGGCAAGGTATTTTACAACATCGACATTCGCAAAGCAGGAAGCGGCAATATCGGCGCTGCGAACGCATTGCGGACGATGGGGAAAACCGGTGCCGCAGTAGTCTTACTCTTGGACGCTGCCAAGGGATTCGCGCC
>JALZBG010000037.1 GCA_030947645.1 Vulcanimicrobiota bacterium
GTACCAACAGCGACAATCCCGCGATCATCGCCCCTATCATCACATTGGGTGAAAGTGCGCCGCTAGCGGTGGCGCGTCGCGCAGTGCGAGGGTTGCCTGCGTCGATTTCACGGTCAAAATAACGATTTGCCGCCATGGCTGCCGTGCGGGCGCCAAGGACCGCCAGCGTGATCCAAACTAGCGCATGCGGCGACGGCAACCCCTGGGTTGCAACGATCGCCCCCACAAACGCGAACGGCAAGGCGAACAGCGTGTGTTCAATGCGGATTTCGCGCAGGAAAAGGCCGATCACTGGCCGCGAGTGGAGTTCCCCAGTCGTTCCAGTGCTGCAGGTCCTTGCCCAGACCAGCGATCGGTTCCGGCACAGGCCGCGATGACGCGTTCTAAGCCATATTCTTTCCAGCGTTTGCTCACTAAACGGCGCGTGGAGGAGTCCATGAGCATCTCGGGCGGCCACTCTCGAACGTAACCTTCCGAGGAGGTCTTACGCGTCGCGTCCACGCCGACTTTGGTTCCGAGCGCCGGTGTGAACGATGCGTGGTCCAGATCGTCGACCGGTCCCCGCATCATGACCACATCGCGCTGCGCATCGATATTGTTGAGCACAAACCATGCTACCGACCGCACGTCGTGCACGTCGACGTCAGCATCCACAATGACAAGCATGCGCGTCAACATCATCATGTGCCCGAGCCCCCACAGGGCGTTCATGACTTTGTGCGCGTGCCCAGGATAGACTTTTTTAATCGAAACGAGGGCAAGATTATGAAACCCACCCTCAACGGGCAAGTTCATGTCGACGATTTCAGGAACCACCAACTGCAAAATCGGCAGGAAGAACCGTTCGGTGCTTTTCCCCAGCCACGCGTCTTCCATAGGCGGTTTTCCAACGACGGTCGCTGCGTAAATAGGATGTTTGCGGTGGGTAATGCATTCGACATGGAAGGTCGGATAGGAATCGGCCGGACTGTATACGCCCGTATGATCGCCGAACGGTCCTTCAATTCGCAAATTCGTGTTGTCAACATATCCTTCGAGCACGAACTCCGCGTCGGCCGGCACCTTCAGGTTCACGGTCTTTGCCGCAACGAGCTTCGCCGCTTTCCCGCGCAGTAGGCCTGCCAATGCCATTTCGTCCAGAATGGGCGGCAGTGGCGCGGTTGCGGCGTAGGTCACCGCGGGATCGGTTCCGATGGCCACCGCGACGGGAACGCGCGCCCCCCATTTGCGCGCTTGGGCGCGCCCGTGTTTGTGGCGCTGCCAGTGCATTCCGGTCGTTTTTTCATCATACACTTGCATCCGGTACATACCGACGTTTTGTGTGCCGGTGTGCGGATCTTTGGTAATGACCAGGGGTAAGGTTATGAATGGGCCCGCATCGAGCGGCCAGGTCGTGAGCACGGGAAGACACTTCAGGTCCGGCTTGGTGATAACGACGTCCTGGACGGAGCCGCGCCCTTGCGTACGGGGTATCGCGTTTAACACGGGCGCGAGCGAAAGAAGTTTTGTGAGCTTTTCCGGCAGTGAGGCGGGCATCGAGGGGTTCAGTAAGCGGCGAATGCGTTGCGCTACTTCTTCTAAAGTGCGCGCCCCAAAGGCCATCGCCATGCGCCGCTCGGATCCAAATTGGTTGGTTAAAACCGGAAATTTCGAGTGCCGAACCTTGGTGAAGAGCAAAGCCGGACCGCCCGCCTTCACGACCCGGTCGGTGATCTCGCTGATTTCGAGATAGGGATCGACCGCCGCAGTAACTTCATGTAGTTCTCCTGCGGTACGTAACGCGTCGACGAACGCGCGCAAGGAATCAAAAGCCATCGAACTCTTCTTGAGGCACCTTACGGCGCCCGAAGCTTATTCGCCGCGCGGGGGTCGCCGACGCATCGGCCGCTGACTTCCGCTTCGCTCGCGCGCGGGAGCTCGCGGACTGTGGTCACCTTCGCTTTCGCCGTTTGATGCCATACCGCCAAGGACAGCCTTGCGGGAAAGGTTGACCCGGCCTTGCGAGTCGATTTCCATCACCTTGACCATAATTTCGTCGCCGATTTTGACCACGTCTTCGACTTTTTCGACGCGTTGCGGCGCTAGTTGACTGATGTGCACGAGGCCTTCTTTGCCCGGTAAGATTGCGACAAATGCTCCGAAGTTCATCAAGCGTGTGACCGTGCCCATGTACGTTTCACCAACAACCACTTCTTTGGTGAGCGCCTCCACCATTCTCTTGGCTTTTTCAGCGCCTTCGCCATCGGGCGAAGCGATGAACACGCGGCCGTCGTTTTCAATATCGATCTTTACTCCGGTGTCGGCAATGATTTTATTGATGATCTTACCGCCGGGACCGATGACGTCTTTGATCTTCTCGGGACTGATGGTCAAAACGATCATGCGCGGCGCGAAGCTGGACAACTCCTTGCGCGCCTCGGGCATGGTTTCGCGCAGCTTCTCGATGATGAACAAACGCGATTTCTTTGCTTGAGCCATCGCTTCTCGCATAATGTCGATCGTAATGCCGGCGACCTTGATATCCATTTGAATGGCCGTGATGCCGTCTTGCGTCCCGGCAACCTTGAAGTCCATCTCGCCCAACGCGTCTTCTAAGCCCTGGATATCGGTAAGGACGGCGCGCTTGTTGCCGTGCAGCACCAGACCCATCGCCACGCCGGCAACGTGCTTCTTAATCGGGACACCGGCATCCATGAGAGCAAGGGTGCTCGCGCACACCGAGGCCATCGAAGAGGACCCATTTGATTCGAGCACTTCGCTGATCAAACGAAGCGTGTATGGAAACTCATCGGTGTCCGGAAGCACGGGTACGAGTGAACGCTCCGCCAAGTGACCGTGCCCGATCTCGCGACGTCCCGGGCCGCGCATCGGGCGAGTCTCGCCCGTGGAATAGGGCGGGAAATTGTAATAGTGCATGAAGCGTTTATTGGGAATGGCCATGATTCCATCCAACCGCTGCTCGTCGCTGATCGATCCGAGGGTTGCTGCCGTAAAGACCTGCGTTTGCCCGCGCGTAAAGAGTCCCGAGCCGTGCACGCGCGGTACGTAATGCACCTTTGACCAAATGGGCCGGATTTCGTCAGGCTTGCGTCCGTCGGGGCGCACCCCCTCGTCAACAACCATGACGCGGAGCTCTTCCTCTTCCATTGCTTTGATAATCTTCTCAAAGTCCGGGTTCTTGGGGTCCTCAAGCAATGCGCGCAACTCCGGGTTCGAGTCGCCTAAGCGCGTAAGGGCTTCTTGACGGGTTAACCGGTCAAAGGCTTCATTGCGCTCGCCCTTGTCAACGACCCGCATGGCTTTGGCAACATCGCCTGCAAATGTCTTTTCGATCCACGATCGCAATTCAGCGTTCGATTTCAGCAGCGGAAACTCGCGCTTCGGTTTTCCGGCTCGTTTCTGCACGTCGTCGATCGCGGCTACGATCTTCTTAATTTCTTGGTGGGCGAATTCAACGGCTAAAAGAAGATCTTCCTCGGAAAGCTCGTGACCGCCGCCTTCCACCATCATAACCGCTTGCGAAGTCCCCGCCACGACGATATCCATGCGTCCAGTTTCGTACTCCGGCAGGGTTGGATTGCAAATGTACTTGCCGCTTTCGTCGCGGCCGACGCGCACTGCTGCTACATTGTTCTCGAACGGAATGTCCGAAACCGCGAGCGCGGCGCCTGCAGCGCAGATTGCCAAGACGTCGGCATCCAGCTCAGGGTCAACCGACAATACGGTCGCGACGATCTGAACGTCGTTGCGGAAGCCGTCGGGAAATAGCGGCCGAATCGGGCGATCGATCTGACGCGCGGAAAGCGTGCCGTGCTCTGACGGGCGGCCCTCGCGTTTAATGTATCCGCCGGGAATCTTGCCGGCGGCGTACATCTTTTCCTCAAAATCACAGGTAAGCGGGAAGAAGTCGATTCCTTCACGCGGCTTCTCTGACGCGGTAACGGCGGCGAGCACGACATTTTGCTCGCCGTAACGGACGACTGCGGACCCATTGGCTTGTTTTGCAAGTTCGCCGGTCTCGATGACCAGGGTGCGCCCGCCGATCTCTATCGAGACGGTTTCTGGCACAGTTTCTCCTATATATGTTAATAATTCTTTTGTTCGCACGCCGAGTTCGGGTTTAGGGCCCATGGCCCCTGGGGAGGCGCAACGTCAACAGCGCGGCAAAGGGACGCTGGTGAAAACCTTGCCCGCCGCGCTAGCTATGGCCGTACTGCTTGGCCGCGCCTCTAGATTGCGGCAACGGAGCCGACTCGCGCCGCGCATGCGATGGTGGTGAGCGAACAACGCTATGCGAGCCGTGTCGGGATAGATATCTTGCGATCGCAGGCGGTCATCGGGTGCTGCGCTTGGATATTAGTGTCGACCCGCTCGACAGAGACCTCTCGACGCGCCCAAAGCCTACGCGGAGTTTGCCGCCAAAAAGGACGGCTGCGTGAAAGTGGTCATGCAAGCGCAAGCAGCGTAGCCGAGCAACTCACACGACGTGAGTTTTTCGAGCGGTCCTTCACCCGCGCGCAACCGCCGGAACTAGCCAGCCTTGCCCTTAGCGGCGCAGTCCCAAATCCGCAATTAACGTGCGATAGCGTTCGACATCTTTTTGCTGCAGATAGCCGAGCAATCGGCGGCGCTGTCCCACTTGCAGAAGCAGGCCGCGGCGACTGTGATGGTCCTTCTTGTGGATTTTTAAATGCTCGGTGAGCAGATTGATGGAGGCGGTGAGAACCGCGATTTGCACGTCGGCGGAACCTGTATCGCCCGGTGTGCGTGCAAACTTGGCGGCCACCTCGGCCTTTTGCTCTTTGCTCAATGGCATCGTCCGGCACTCCTTATTCAGGATAGTCTCGCTTTCAATCCAGGCGGTGGACCCGGTTGAGCGACCGACGCATCATAGCAGAAGCACAGCCGCTATGTAAAGATTCGCGCGAACAGCGCCCCGGTTACACGTCGCCCGAGGATTTCTGGCTGACTCGAGCCAAGCGCGGTACTCGTCAAGCATGATTGCTCCCATGAGTCTGGCGGATTGGGACTAGGTTGGAGGTAGCTTTTGCCCCGCTACATTCGAGTTGCGGACTCATCGGAAGTTCCGCCGGGGAGCGCAAAAGCATGCGTGGTAGACGGACGGCAGGTTGCGCTGTTCAACGTCGAGGGGGCGTTTTACGCCCTTGAGAATATTTGTCCGCACCAAGGAGCGCCACTGACTGATGGTTATCTCGAGGGTCCGCTGCTTACGTGTTCTTGGCATGCGTGGTGTTTCGATGTGCGCACGGGAAAAATGAGCCTGGCAGACATCAGCGTTATCCCCACCTTCGAGGTGCGGGTGAATGGCACGGAGATTCGCGTGAGATCTGAGCCTCGCGCGTGAGCGAATCCGCCTTTGGTGGGTCCGAGCCCGCATGGGACGGCAGCACGGGAACCGCGGGCGGGGCTGCTTTCGGTGCCGGGCTAACTTCCGTAGCGCAGGAGGGAGAATTTACGATTGAAGCCCTGGCCGAAGCCAGTGCGGTGGACCTGCAAACTCTGGTTGCGGCGGCCGCCGGCCGGGGACGCTTGACGATTCCGGCGCTCGCGCGGCTGGCGCGCGTCCTGCGTTTACGGCCTATCGAATTTATGCAACGCCTGGGATTACTGTCGCTGGACGTCTACGCCCTTGGTCTCGATCCGCTGTACTTTTTGCCGGAGGGGCCGATCCGCTACGACGCACGCATCTACATGCGCGAGATCAATCCGCGTCACGCAGTCCCAGAAGGCGACATGACCAAGCGCAACCCGACATTGCGCGCGCTCTCGGAGGATCATGTGCTGGATGAACTGGGAAAGGTGGAGGTAGAACTGACCTATTTGCTGCGCGCTGCCGTGCAAGACACGGGTGGAACGCTTTGACCGCATAGAGAAACAACGCTTATGCAATCAGTTGAAGGTAAACGTATCGCCGCTTTAATCGGCGATGGATTTGAAGAGTCCGAGCTTTTCGAGCCGCGGCGAGCTCTGGAGGAAGCCGGCGCGATAGTCACCATCGTGGGCATTGACGACGCCTCGCGCCAAAAAATTAGAGGAAAGCGGGGACTGGACGAAGGGCAAAGCGCGAAAGCTGAGGAGTTAGTGGGCGATTGCACTGCCGAAGATTTCGACGCGGTGCTTATTCCAGGTGGTAGCTCGCCCGACCACATCAGAACCAACAAAGAAGTACAGCGTTTCGTACGCGAATTCGATGCGGCCAAAAAGCCCATGTTCATTATCTGCCACGGACCGCAGATTCTGATCTCGGCCCAATTGGTCCGGGGCCGAACTCTTACCGGTTACCATGCGATTGCCGACGACATTCGCAACGCCGGCGGTCTGTACCGCGACCAACCAGTGGTGCAAGACGGCAACTGGGTCACTTCGCGCCAACCCGATGACATTCCGCAGTTCAACCGGACGGTGCTCGAAAAGCTCGCAGCTGCTGTTGCGCCGGCACCGGCCTAGCTTCGAGTCGGGACTGGATCGTAACGCGCTAGGGTCTCGCCGTAGGCCCGTAGCGCGACGAATCCAACCAGAACGCAGAATGCTAGTTCGCCGATCACTGCAAGCGGGCTAAAGCACGGAAAATTTCCGGCGATCTGCAAAGCGATAAAGGCGTTACCGAATGCAAGCGCCACGTAGAGTAGCCGCGGCCATCCGGTGCGTATACTTGCCGAAAGTGCGATAAGCACCGTGCAGGTAGCACCGCTCAGGACCAGCACGGCAAAATACGGTGGTGGCGTGCTGCCTTCTAAACTCGCCGCACACCAATAGGTCAATGTGGCGCAAGCCACGATAATGCAGGGCACGACAGCTCGAGCGCGGGCCAGCTGTCTTCCGTACAGCGGCGCGCTCTCTTCCAGCAGTTGGAGTTCGCTGACGACCCCCACGTCATGATTGCAAAAGCCACCGACGATGCCGAGCGCCGTGACGAAAAACATCGGATGCATCAGCCAGATCAGCCGAGGCGTGACGTCTGCCCCGCAAAAGTCACCCTGGGCGCTTAGTGAGTTTCCCTGCTCGCAACCCAGAATGAATGATGCCGCGCAGAGCACCAGCATCAACGGCCACTCCGCGCGCAGTCGCGCGCAAACTATCGCGATGGTTGCGGCGCTTGACTTCAACGGGTTCAACCGCTGCGATCTTGCTTGCAGGTATGCGTCGTGAGCAGCCCCGCGGTACCGATCGCGGCGAGAATTTCCGTTGCTGAGTTCTCCGGGGGTTGATCGATGACGACGAGCGATGGCGCCGAGACTAGCGCCCCTGCGAGTGCCCTGGCAAAACTTCGTTCGAGATGCGCGAGAATGGACATCGCTGCGCGGGCTCGCCGCAAAGCCACTTCAAACTCAATGGACCACAGAGCGGCGCGGTATCTAACATACGATTCGAACCTCGCGAGTTGTTTTTTCGGTAAAGCGGAGGGCACGAAGCCGACCAATCGTTTCGCTTGCACCGGTTGAATTGCGGGATCGTAATCGCTGATGAATACCGTTCCTTGAGACGGTTTCACGATGCCGGCGGCGATTTGTGCAACAAGCGACGCGGCGAACGAATCATCGCGGACGTCGATCACGTGTTGTCCTTGCTCAACGGTGATGTGCGACGGTCCTACGATCGTAACGCCTGCGGACACAAACATGACGTCGCGGACGGCGAGCACCGCCATACCTAAGCGCGAACCGGTTGGAGGCGCAGATTGGGGCGCTCTGGGCGTCCGGCCTTATGACATTCTTTCCAAAGTTCGCCGCGCCGTATGGCCACAATATCGGCGGTGAAATCGAATGCACCCGCGTCGTCGAAAAACGCGCTGCCAACCGCGTACGCGTCGACGGGAACGCAATCGCGTTCGAATGCCGTTATTTTTTTTGCATCGAAGCCACCGCTGGCCACGATACGGACCTGCGTATAGCCTTCGCCATCCAGTGCGGTGCGCACGTTGTACACGAGCTGCGCGTTGACACCCGTTGGTGCAAAGGTTCCCATTTGCGGCCAGATGGAACGGTCCACCAGAGTACTCGACGTGTCCAGGCGCACGCCCCACAAGCGTTTGCCTAAGGCACGGGCAACTGCGAGGCTGGTGCCGGCGCAGTCGTTATCGAAGTCAACAAGTGAGATAACGTTGACATCGGGGTCAATATAGTGCGCGAATTTCTCCGTCGCCAAGACCGTGTCGCCGTCGTATGCCGCAATCAAAGCATGCGGCACGGTGCCCATTCCGCGCGCACCCCACCATTCCGCGTTGGCATCGGTGGACACTCCGAGCGCCCCGGAAATGAAAGCGGCATAACCGTCGCCGGTTTGTACCAAATGATGATCGAAACGGGCCGGGAAGAATAGCACCTGTTTTCCATTTGCAGCGCGTACGATTTTTTGCGCGTTGCTCGCAATGCGGGTGCGTCGAGACAGCACGCCCAGATAGCACGTTTCTAAATGCGCGAACGTTGCATAGTTGCCTTCGATCGTCAGCACCGTTTCGTATGGGCCGATGCAATCGCCATCGTGCAACGCCCGTACTTCCAGAGCGTTCCAGCCGTCCTGCCACGCACCGCCATCGCCGTGCCGGCCCGAGCACAGCTTCAAGATTGCGATGGCCTCATCGATTCCGCACAAGACGGCCTCGTTTCTCTGGAACACTTGCATGCGAACGTATGGATGAAAAGCGTCAGCTTCCAGAATTTGCCGGGTGCGGTTAAAATAGGTGTCGGAATAGTACCCGTCGCGCATTTTTTTCACCGGCAAATTGAAGATGTCCGGCCGTAAGCGCTGCGTACGCACCATAGGTAACTGTCTTTGAACCCGTCGAACACATTCCTGTGACCAACGCCGAAATAGCGCGCCGCCTCATTGAAATCCGCACGCTCATGGAATTGGCAGGAGAACCGTTCTTCAAGTATACCGCCTACGAACGAGCCGCCTCTGCGATTGAAAACGCGGCTCCCGTGGCGGAGCTTATCGCGCGAGACGACTTGCGCAAGTTGCCCGGCGTCGGCAAATCGATCGCCGCAACGGTGCAGGAACTGTGCGAAGGTGGTGACTCATCATATTTGACCGAGTTACATCAGAAATTCCCTCCGTCCATTTTTGAAGTACTGGGCGTTGCTGGAATCGGCACAAAAACTGCAGCCCTCTTGTACGAGCGGTACGGCATAGCGTCGCTGGCTGATTTGGAAAAAGCAGTCGACGGCGGTGTCCTCACCGGTGCACCCCGCATGGGAAAGAAGTCAGTTGAGAATATCAAGCGGGGCATTCTCGCCCGCAAAGGCCGCAACAGCCGCACGCCGCTGGGGGAGGCGCTGCCGTTGGCTCGGGAAATTATGGACTACCTGCGCAAGGGCCCGGCCGTTGAGCGCCTGACATGCGCCGGCAGTGTTCGGCGCGCTGAGGATACGGTGGGCGACATCGACATCGTTTGCACCGCGCCCTCAGCTCAAGCCGTAATCGCGCACTTCGTCGGATGGGAACGCGCTCACGCGGTACTGGGGGAAGGACCTACAAAAGCCAGCGTGTGGCTTTCCAGCGGATTGCAGATTGACTTGCGCGTACTGCCCGACCACCTCTATGGGAATTTACTCCAACACTTCACCGGCAGCCGCGAACATAACATCCAATTACGTGAGTACGCCGGCCGCAAGGGTCTAAGCGTCAGCGAAAACGGCATACTTGAAATGCACTCGGGACGTTCGATCGCCTGTCGCGCGGAGGCAGAGGTTTACGAAACCCTGGGCATGCAATACATACCGCCGGAACTGCGGTCCGGGATCGGCGAGATCAAGGAGGCTCTAGAGCGCGGGATTCCCGACTTGCTCAAAGTCACCGATGTGCAAGGCGACTTTCACATGCATTCGACGTGGAGCGATGGCAACGATACTTTAGATGCGATGATCGCTGCAGCAGCGGCACGAGGTTATAGGTACCACGCGATGTCCGATCACTCTGTGGGCCGTGGCAACATCGGAATGCGACCCGAGGAATTGCGTCGACAGCGCAAAGTAATCAGCGAGATCGGGGATCGTTACGGAATCCGCACTTTGTGCGCAAGCGAAGTCGACATTTTAGCCGACGGCCGCATGGATTACAGCGACGAGCAGTTGGCCGAACTCGACATTGTCATCGGCAGCGTGCATTCAGGTATGAGTATGACGCGTGAGGCGATGACAGTACGTCTCATCCGCGCGTGCGAAAACCGCTTTGTCAACATCATCGGGCACCCGACCGGCCGCGCAATCGGAAGTTTTTCCGGCTATGAATTCGACTACGATGCGGTTTTTGGGGCGGCGGCACGAACGGGCACCGCCCTGGAAATAGATGGACAATTGCGAAGGCTGGACCTTCCCGCACCGCTTGCGAGCCGCGCGAAAAAGTTGGGCGTCACCTTTACCGTCGACAGCGACGCGCATGCGGTATCGCAGTTGCCGAACGTTGAGCTTGCGGTGAGTCAAGCTCGCCGCGCGGGGCTGCAAAAATCCGACGTACTCAATGCACAACCGCTGGAAACCGTCCTTGCCTTCGTGCGTAAAAAACGCGAGACCACTGCGTGATCACTACTCTATGGGTCCCCAGCAGCGATGGAGCGTTGTGCGGAGCGCGCTGCGCCGGCAGCAACGGCGATCCCATCGTCTTCGTCCATGGCGTCGGTTCGACGGCAGCGATCTGGGACTATCAGTTGAACGAATTCGAAAGCAGGTATCGATGTTACGCCGTTGAGTTGCGCGGAAACGGCAGCCCAAGAGTCGATCCACCGCCGTCGGCAATCACGCGCGAAGGGTACGTTGACGATGTGATCGCGATCGCCGACGCCGCCGGCGTCGAGCGCTTCGATTTTATCGGTTGCAGTTTAGGAGCAGTGGTGGGATTTGAGCTGTGGAAGCGCAGCCCGAAACGAGTCCGTTCGTTCATCTTCATCGGGGGCTTTGCGGCCTACCCCAACGGTGAGCGAACCGCAACGTCCATCATCGCGAAAGTGCTCGCAACGGCAGACATGCGAGCTTTTGCAGAGGCTCGCGCCAAACGCCTTTCCTCGCTGCAAGAAGTGCCGAAGCGGTATGAGGAAACCATCGAGCAGTACGCGTGTAAAAACATTGACTCGTATCTTGCTGCCACTCGGGCCACATGGACGGGAGACTATCGCGCGATGCTGAGCACAGTGTCCGTGCCGACGTTGGTTCTGTGCGGGGAACACGATGAGATCGCACCCCTGCCGCTCTCCCGCGAAATAGCGGAGGGCATTCCCAATGCGCAGTTGACCGTCGTCGGCGGGGCAAACCACGTTGCCAATGCCGATCGGCCACGGGAGGTGAACCGGCTCATCGACCGGTTCTACAGCAGCGTCTCCACGTAAAGAAATCGTCTTGAAATGCCGACGTCCCGGACAGTGACAAACAATGCCGAGCGGGAAGCGCTGTTCGGTGAGGCCGACGTCGCGGTCATGCTTACGGCCCTTAAGGATACCAGTGATGCTATTGTCGTTTATGCATACGATATAGCTACCAAGTCGCTGCGTATTGTCTACGTGAACGAAGTATTCACCCGGCAAACCGGATACAGCGCACAACAAGCCGTCGGCAAATGCCCCGGCGACTTTGCGGCGTTACCCGCGAGCCAACCCGCACAAGACCGAATGACTGCCGCTTTGGAAAATGAGCCTTCCGTGGAGCTGGAACTGGTTAATTATCGAAAAAGCGGCAGTGACTCTTGGGATCAACGGTTGCTGCGTCCCATCCGCGACAGCTTTGGGCAAACGACCCACTGGCTAACGGTGGAGTCCAGCGCAAGCGCTCCATTCACCGCAGAACAGCGTCTGCAAACCGAAAACTTTAAGCTGACGCGAGTTATCTCCATCGCGCGCCGCTTGTCGGCGACCTTGGATGGTCGCGAGCTGGTGGAACGATTGAGGACCGGCATACGCCAATTGACCGGCGCAGACGCCATGCTCTATGCTCCGCGCAGCGACGGCCGCTTTGCGTTGACCGACGATCTGGAGCCCCCGGCGCATACCCAGAGAGCCGGTGATGACCTCATTGGGCGCGCGGGGTCCGGCGAATGGGATGTTATTGATTTTGCGCGGACCCGGGCAGCAATTCCGGTCACTCCCACCGGATGTACTCCGAGTTTCGTTATCGAGATGCGCGCGCGCGAACGGCAAGTCTTGCGCCAGAGCGATGTATCCGCTGTGCGCCTTCTCGCTCAGTATTTTGCGGTGCCGGCTCGAAATGTGAAATTGTACGCGGAGCTAAATGCGCTGCGCGCTTCGGCGATTGAGTTAAACGAGCTCAAAAGCGATCTAATCGCGATGCTGGCGCACGACTTCAACGGCCCCTTGAGTACGATAATCGGCTTCGCCGAAGTCCTGGCCGACGAACCTTCGCAAAGCGAGCAAGATCGCGAAGGTTTGCACGTAATCGCTCGAGCTGCGAGCCGTCTCGCACATTTGGTCGCCGATACGCTGGCCCTTTCGATCCTAGAACATAACTCGTCTGCACTCACTTTTGCGCCCGTAGACATCGTTGCTTTGGTACGCGATGTAGCGATGTCGTTACAGGGGCGCAGAGTGGTGCGCGTGACCAGTGATTTGGAGAGTGCTTTTATTGCGGCGGACGAAAGCCGAATGCGGCAAGTTTTTTATAACCTCATCGACAACGCGATCAAGTACTCGCCCGAAGCGCCTCACGTTGACGTTTTCATCAAGCAGAAAAAGAATCAATTGCACATCGACGTGGTTGATTTCGGCATCGGCATCCCCGAAGAGGAGAGCAAATCGCTTTTTGCGCGCTTTGCTCGCGCCTCAAACGCACGCAAACTGGGGATAGCGGGCACCGGGCTCGGCCTGTACTTGGTGAGAATGATCCTCGAAAACCATGGGGGCCGCGTCTCGGTCCTTCAGGGACACGCACCGGGAACGGCGATTCGGATCTCGTTGCCGTTGGGTGCCCATTCGGCAGAGCGGCCGGCATACCGCGTATTGACGTGCGAGGTGCCGAACAAAAAGCGATCGTTTTTGGTTCACACGTTGCGTTCGACCGGCTTCGAGGTGGCCGCGGCAACCTCTCGCGAGCAGCTATTTGAACGTTTGGCGAATAGTGACTACGATTACGTCATAGTCGACGCGGCGGCGGTGACGTTGACCGGCAGCGAAATAAAGCGTTTGGAGAAACTGAGCGTAGAAAAAAACTTTAAGGTCTTCACCCTGAGAGCCGACGGTCACACCGTCAGCGAACGCTTTACGAGTTTGCTGCAGCCCTTTCTTGCCGCAGATTTGCTTGCTGCGGTCAAAGCCAACTCACCCAAAAAACCGTGAGGTTTTAAGGTGTGCCAAAAGGTCCGTAGGATCATCGTAAATCTCATCGGCGTCCACTAGCTCGCCGTCGCTCGTGCCTCCGCAGCGCAATGCAATCACGGCAACGCCGGCGTGCTTTGCAGACTTCACGTCGTACGGCGTGTCTCCGAGCATTACGCAATCGCTTGGGTTGCACTTCGCCTTTTGCAACGCCGCTGCCACAATGTCGGGAGCCGGTTTCGACTGCGCCGCATCGCTTTTAGTCGCTGCCTTATCGACAAGATCGCTGACAT
>JALZBG010000007.1 GCA_030947645.1 Vulcanimicrobiota bacterium
ATACCGGACATATACCCTATGGATCGTTCCCAATTCCGTGTATCGTCGCGGCTCTCATATTGACGTTGTCACGCCATCCGGTGATCCAGTCGCCGCCACCGTTTTACGATAAGTGCGCCCGCTCATCGCATTAGACGAAACGGTTCTTCGTGAAAATGCGCTTGCGTGGCGGCGATATGCCGGCGTCCCCGTACGAGCTGTCATCAAAGCAAATGCGTATGGTTGGGGTGTCGAAACGGCGGTCCGCGGACTTAGCGGAGTGGTAGAGTCGTTCTGCGTTTCTGATGCCGACGAATTTTTTGAGCTCCGTAAATATACGACCGCAGCCGTCATCATTTTCAACGACGTTCCCATCGAGCGATTGAGCGAAATCATCGCTTTGGGGGGGATTCCATCGATAGATCACATGGACTCGCTTTCGCTATGTGTCGAATTGTCCGCGCGCCTACCGACGCCCGTCAGGATACGCTTGGGCATAGCGCAGGCTTTCGGCTGGAACGGAATCGGTCTGGCCGCGCTGCCGGCATTCGCCCGTCGGCTGACTAACAGCGGTGTCGAGGTTGAATTGTGGACGCATGTTGCAGATCCGAACACGCTTGACGAGCAACTCGAAATCGCTCGACGGGCGAAAGACGTTCTGGGTGAATCGGGCATCCGCATCGCCGGTACCGAAGTTGCAAGTACTCTACCGCTCGCGCTCCAGGGCCCGATGGGAACGAGCGTAAGACTTGGGATTGGTCTGTTTGGCGCGACTTTTGGGCAGGACGTACCAGGGATTGAGTGCGCCATTTGCGTGAAAGCACCGATAATCCATTGTGCTCGTTCGCGTCGCGATATGCGGCTTGGATACGAAGGTGGCTTTGCTCCCGATGGGGGTTATGTTATTCTGGCGCGGTGTGGTTATAGCGATGGTCTGCCAAGATCGCTGGTCGGCTCGTCAGGTATCCTATCCATCGGAATGCAGTACGTTACGATCCACAGTGGGCAAGAAAAAGAAGAAGGCGCCGACATAATGCTGGTAGACCGTACGACAAATCTTGACGAATTCGCCGCGAGGGCGGGAAAAATTCCGCACGAAGTCATCACTGCTTTCGGGAACGCGCGAACGCTCAAATTCGTAGAGGAATAGATGCCGGTTAACGAGATTGCAGAATTTGACGTGCAGGTGGAACGGTTCGGTACCGTTTTGCAACCTTCTGGTGCGCCGTCGGAAGTTGAAGGCGTCCTTAATCCAGCGTGCGCGCGCTCTCGTGAGAACACGTTGCTGCTCTACCCGCGTGACGTCGCCCGCGGAAACATTTCCAGGATTGGTTTGCTTCGTGCGAAGCAGAAGCACAATGCGATTGAGTTTTCTCGATTGGGTTTCGCATTGGAACCGGCCGCTCAGTACGAAGTACGGCCGTCTCCGGGATACGGTTGTGAAGATCCGCGCGTCACCTTCGTTCCGGCGCTCGATAGCTACCTCATGGCATACACGGCCTTTGGGCCCAGCGGTCCCCGAATTGCACTCGCTTCTTCGGTGGATGGATTCAGCTGGGAACGCGTGGGGTTACTGCGGTTTTCGCGCCCGGGGATGCACGTCGGTGATGACAAAGACGCGGCGTTTTTTCCCGAACCGGTGATGTCTCCGGGCGGGGTGTGGTCGCTGGCTTTTTATCACCGTCCTATGCTGCACTTATCAGCCGTCGACGGGCGCGCCGCAATTCCCATGATCGAAGAGATGCCGTTCGCCGACCGCGAAAGCATTCGCATCGGCTACATCCCCCTTGCAGCGGTGCTGCGAGATCGCAGCGCTATTTTGGACGTCGCAGAAAGCGAGCTCGTGATGTCGCCCAACTCGGATTGGGGCTGGCTCAAGCTCGGGTGTGGCACCCCGCCGGTTCGTATCGAGGAGGGGTGGATGTCGTTGTACCATGCCGTCGACGTGATCGACGGTTCCAGCGTAAAGCCCAAATTCAGATACAGCGCAGGGATCGTGATTCACGACTACCGGCGCCCCGATGTCATTCTGTTTCGCTCAGCCCAGCCGGTCCTAACCCCCCAAACCGAAAGCGAACGCAAGGGCACCGTGGACAATGTAGTTTTTCCCACCGGCATTGACCCACGCCCCGATTTGGGCGACCGCACCTTCGACGTGTATTACGGAATGGCCGACTTTGCGGTGGGTTTGGCGCGGCTCCAATTGCCGAACGTGGGCCGCAACCGCGAGCGCTCGGAAACCGCCGCATAACGCGCTACTACCTGATCGCGACCGCGCTGGTGTGCATCGCGGGCGTTCTCGCCACGCTCGCGCACCGCTCCGCCCGTCCTCTTGAAATCCGGGCCGTGCAGGCAAGCGGCTCTCCCAGCCCGCCGCGAAGGGACGCTCGCTCGAACACGCACGCGGGAAACTTTATCGGCGAAGCGCCGTGGGCACTTTCTGCGCTGCCGGATTGCTTGGTGCAGCAAACGGTTTGGCGCGGCGGGATCGAAGCCGCGCTGCGCCGGCGGGTCCCTCGAGCGGCCCTAGGCGTGAACGGCGGCACCGTGCTGCACTACCATAACTGCACGATTACCGTGCGTGCGCGCGATGCGTTCGTCGTCCGCGGGGCCGATCGTTTCCACATTCCACCACGGACTCAATTTTTCATCACGGGTCGCCAGCTTTTCATGTTGAGGGTTGGCAAACATGCGGAGTTACGAGCGTACGAGACGGCGAACATGTGAACTTCGATGGAGCTCGATCGAGAAGTCGCGAAGAGGCGAACCTTCGCAATCATTTCGCACCCCGACGCCGGCAAGACCACGTTAACCGAAAAGCTGTTGTTGTACGGTGGTGCGATCAGCACTGCCGGAGCGGTTTCCGCACGCAAGCGTCAACGTGCCGCGACCTCGGACTGGATGCAACTGGAGCGTGAACGGGGCATCTCCATCACCTCAACCGTGCTTCAATTCCCGTACAACGGGTTTACGCTCAACCTTTTGGACACACCCGGGCACCAGGATTTTGGTGAAGATACCTACCGGACTTTACTGGCCGCAGATAGTGCGGTTATGTTGCTTGACGCAGCCAAAGGCGTGGAACCGCAGACTAAAAAATTGTTTGCAATTTGCCGGGCGCGCCGCATTCCGCTGTTTACCTTTATCAACAAGATGGATCGTCCCTCACGCGATCCACTCGAACTGCTCGATGAATTGGAAAACGTCCTTGGGATTGGAGCGTTTCCCATAAACTGGCCGATCGGCAATGGCCCATCGTTTCGCGGCGTCTACGACCGCACCAGCAAGGAAGTGCATTTGTTCGAGCGCACGGTTCACGGCGCAAAGCGCGCAGCGGTCCGAGTTACCGACGTTCATGATTCGCAAATGCGCGAACTTACCGATGAGAGGACATTTGTCGAATTCCTGGATGGCGTCGAATTGCTCGACGGAGCGGGGCACGCGTTCGACAGTGCCGCGATGTTGCGCGGGGAAGCCACCCCCGTGTTCTTCGGAAGTGCGGTAACAAATTTTGGAGTCGAACTGTTCCTTGACCGCTTTGTGCAGATGAGCCCCGCTCCGCAGCCACGCATCGCTGATACAGGGCTCGTTTCTCCCACTTGCGATGATTTTTCCGGATTTGTCTTCAAAATACAGGCCAATATGGATCCTCGCCATCGCGATCGCATAGCCTTCGTGCGCGTGTGCTCCGGAAGATTTGAACGTGACATGACCGTGCGCAACATGCGTTCTGGTAAAGACGTGCGTCTAACGCGAGCGATGAAGCTTTTTGCGAGCGAGCGCGAGTCACTTGAGCGAGCATTTGCCGGCGACGTCGTCGGATTGGCCAATCCAGGGGTTTTTGGAATCGGCGATACCTTATGCGAGGGAAGCCGGGTAGTGTTCGAACGCATTCCCGCCTTTGAGCCGGAACATTTTGCCGCGGTCCGCAGTATCGATACATCGAGTTACAAGTCGTTCCAGAAAGGAATCGCACAATTACGCGAAGAGGGAGCAATCCAAGTAATGTACCCTTTGGAGTCCATGCGGACTGAACCAATTTTGGCCGCAGTCGGCGAACTTCAATTTGAGGTCGCAAAGTACCGGCTGGAATCGGAATACGGCGTGAAATCCGAATTTATGTCACTTTCGTACGCGATTGCCCGACGGCTAGCTGGTGAGAGATCTAGTGTTCGTCGCGCCAGCTTGCCCTCGAACGCACGATTGGTCGAAAACTGGGAAGGGGAGCCGCTGGGACTCTTCGAGAGCGAGTGGAGTTTGCAGTTGGCGCAACAGTGGAACCCCAACATCGCCTTTTTAGATTTTAATGCGTTGCAAGACGCAGTGGAGGTGTCTTAAGTGAATCGTTACCCCAAGTCCGACAAGCTCGTAGCGATCGCGCTTGTTGCTAGCGTCGCGGTCAGCGGGTGTGCGAGGCAGAACAAAGACGAAAAGGAAGCCGATAAGATAACCCGCGCCGTTATCGCCAACGATGTGCGGCCCGTGGAAAATGATTTTGCAGCCGCGCCGCGTCAAAAAATGACACGAGTGTCCGTTGCGCGGCTTTCCGATGAGCTTAATGCCTTGGGAACCTACAAGGGTGTGAAGGAAGATACTCCATCCGGGTCACTGGCAGGCATGCATACCTTTACGGTCACCTTCGATAAGGAAACATGGCATGAGAGCATGATGGTCGATAGCGGCGGTAAAATCTCAGCCTGGAAGATTACCCCAAGCACCGCAACCAGTCAGTAATGCAAGTCGCGCCTCCGGCGGTAACGGTCGACGACATCCGAGGCGCCGCGAGCCGCCTGGCCGGAGTAGCGCATCTAACGCCGGTGCTAACCTCCCGCACGCTTGATAGCAGAACCGGCGCCCAAGTTTTTCTGAAATGCGAGAATTTCCAACGCATGGGCGCCTTCAAATTTCGCGGAGCGTACAATCGCTTGGTGCAGTTGTCCCCCAAGGAAAGGCCGTCCGGCGTCCTAACCTTTTCGAGCGGAAATCATGCACAAGCAATCGCGCTTGCGGCGCGGTTGCTGGGTATTCGCGCAACGATCGTTATGCCGAAAGATGCACCGGTGGCCAAGATTGAGGCCACGCGCGAATACGGCGCAGAAATCGTTTTTTACGATCGGGCCGAGGAAGAGCGCGATGCGATCGCGCGCCGGCTTTCCAGCGAGCGCGGCGCCGTACTTGTGCCGCCCTACGATGACCCGGCGGTGATTGCCGGCCAGGGTACGTGCGCTCTGGAGCTGCTCCAAGCAGTCGACAGTCTCGATATCTTGCTCGTTCCTACCGGTGGGGGCGGGTTGCTTGCGGGAAGCGTGGTTGCGGCGCTCGGCACGGCTGCGGGGCTGGCCGTGTATGGCGTAGAGCCCGAGGCCGGAAATGATTTCCAGCAATCCATGCGAGCCGGACGCCGGATAAAGGTCGCACTGCCCGATACCATTGCGGATGGCATGCAAACGCAGATACCTGGAGAGTTGACGTTCGCGATCGTGCAGCGGTATGCCAAGGATATCGTCACCGTGAGCGATGGTCAACTTCGCAATGCCATGCGCTTTGCGTTTGAACGACTTAAACTCGTCGTCGAACCCAGTGGTGCGGCTTCGCTGGCCGCATTACTGTACGATAAAGTGGAGCATCACCGCAAACGGGTCGGAATCATTATCAGTGGAGGTAATGTCGATGCCCGCCGCTTTGCTGCGATTCTGACGACGGATTAGGTGTTGCGACCCATCGAGTAAAATTCGACGTTGGGGCGCATGTCCATCAAACCTGCCATGCGGTTGGAAAAACCGAAAAAGGAAGCGATCGCCGCCACGTCCCAAATAGTGTTGTCGTCAAAGCCATAACTTCGTAATTCGGCAATTTCGGAGTCAGTTGCCGCAAAGCTTGGCTCGTTGACGCGTGACGCAAACGAAAGTATTGCCCGCAGGCGGTCGGGTAGATCGGCGGTACGCCAATTCGTGGCGATCTGCTCGGCTACAATTGGATCTTTCCCTAAAATCCGCAATGCGGCTCCGTGGGCGGTTACGCAGTATTGGCAGCAATTTTCAGCTGAAACCGCAACGACGATTGCCTCGCGCTCGGCTCGGGAGAGATCGCTCGGGCCCTTCATAAGAATGTCGTGGTAGGCCATGAACGCGCGGAAGTGGTCCGGCCGCTTGGCGTACGCCCGAAAGACATTGGGGACGAACCCGAGTTTAGTTTCGCTGGTCTCGAACACTTCGCGAATATCGGCAGGGAGCTCGTGTTCCGGACTTTCACCGAACCGAGAGACCCGCGTTTTGAGGCCCATGGAGCCTATGTACCCAACTCCAAAGAGTCCTCGCGCCTGCGGTCAAAAGACAAGTTTGCTACTTTATCCAGAGGCCGCGTGTGGATCCGTTTTCTTATCTGTCAGTCCTGATTTCGATCGTCATCGGGCTAGGGATGTCCCACCTGCTGGGAGCGATGGTGCGGGTCATTCACAATCGTGACCAAAACAGGTTTTACTGGCCGAGTCTCTTGTGGTCTATAAATCTTTTTCTGACCTTGACGCTGGTTTGGTGGGCCGACTTCAACCTGACCCGGCACGAGCATTGGACGTTTGCCATCTTCATATCGGCACTGAGCGTACCGGCAGTGCTATATGTAGCCTGCGGACTAGTGCTCCCGGCTTCTGAAGCCCCAGGTCATGATGACATGCGGACCGCGTATTTTCAGAATCGAATTTGGTTTTTTTCCCTAGTGGTCTCAGCGATAGCATTGAGCTTCCTCCAGACTTATTTACTGGACGGACATATCGCGATCGACACCGACGCGGAGCTTAAAGCGCTGGTACTGGGTATTTCGGCAATACCAATTTTCACGAAAGCTGATTGGGTGCAAAAAACGATTGCCGCGGTTAACCTTGCCTGGGTGTTCTTCTATATCTCCCTGTTATTTTATAATTTGCGCTACTAGGCACCAAGCTCAGCAGTGTCAAGGTGAGCATGTCGAACACGGTTTTCGTAGTTCCTTCGGCAGGCTCAAGGCGACACGTTCGAGTGAGCCTGCCGAAGCATGGTGTTACGCCGCCGGCTTTAAATGTCTCCGCAGGAAACGTAACGCTTGAGATTACGTGCGTCGTGAACGTTTATTGCGAAGTGACCCCGTTTCAGACTACCAAGATTCATGTTGAGAGCAGTGACCGACGTACCGTTGACGACACTTTTCAGTGGTTTATATGGCACGGGATTCAGATGGGCGCAGGTTCCTCTATGGATGTGAGCCGGTTCCGCCACACCTTTGGGCTGGTTGAAGATAGCGACCTTTACCATCACGTTCGCACCGGCTTGGTTCAATCGAGCGGTTCCGTTTTGTCGGGACCTGTTTTGAGCCGCCATGTTGATGTTGACGATCGCAGGATGCATGGCGTTGCCCATGTGATGCAGCGTGTTTGGTGTGGCAAACGCCGCCCCGGTGAGCGCTGCGCAGCCGGCGAGAGTCAAAAGATAACGGGGTAATTGCATTTTGCTAGTCTCCTTTTATGGTTGTATTAAGCATTGCCTAAACGTCGATTCACGGATCCGTTGCTCCCACCCCGGCGCTTGGGCCTGAAGGGTGCCCCGACGGGATATTCACCTCTGCGCGGAAGCGAATCGTCAACGTCCTCGCAGCCGATGGGCGTAAAATCGCGGCAGTCGTGCGGCCGCGCAGAATAGATTCCGCAGTAGTAATGCCCCGAGCCCGAACCTTTGAGGAAGACGCACCGGTCCGCGACGTCATCAGTCACTTTACGCAGGTACCCGAGCACATAACCGTCTGCTGAAGTCCTTTGAACGACGTACTCGTTCAAAACTTCATTAATCGGTAAGTCCAAATGTTCCGCAATGCGCTGGACATCGGCCTGGTTGACGAACGGTTCATAGCCGCTGCAGCATTCGGCGCATCCCGGGGGGCAAGCGATGTTTTCCGGCAGATCGTGTAAGTGTTTTCTGGATAGTTCGATCACTCGAGCGATCGCTTTAACGAATTCAGCATCGTCGTTGTATTTATACGACCACTCCTTATGAGTTACTTCATTGGTATTGTAGTTTCGAGTGATTGTTTGATTGTACGTAACGGTGATGTGTTCTTCCGTAATCTCAATCTCTTGGACGTTCGCCATCGGAACTATGTCAAGGAGTTCGGGAGTCGTCGGTTGACCTGTGTCCCGCGTGAAGGCCTTAAGGTTGATGAGATCGATCGTCTGCATACCGATAGATTCTTATTTTTGTGCCGGCGGCCTGTTATACTAACACCATGAACGATGCCCAACGCCTGGCGAACACCCTTAACGGATCGATGAAAGCTGGAGGGTTTTCATACCTCCAGGCCAGAGCCACTGCCCGCAAGGATGGGCACGTCGATTGGCCGGCCAGCAAAGCCATGAACGCACAGTTCAACGCTGACGTGGACGGATGCGAGTCATTCGCAATGCATGACGGGAGCGTTTGCCAATGGATGCCGGGACAGTACAGGTACGTGGGACGGGGCGCATGAACCGCCCGCCAATGCAGAAAGCAATCGGTGTAGATCTGGGCGGCTCGCACGTAATGGCGGGCGTGGTTTCCGACGATGGAGAGATCGGCACTCGCCATGAGCAAGAGCTTGACACCCTGGCGGTCGATTCCGTCGTCAAAGCGGTGGAAGACACCGTGGCCAAGGCCCTCGCCGACACGAACGGCAAATCGGTTCTGGGCATAGGTCTGGGTTCTCCCGGCAACATCGATTCCGTGTCCGGCACGATTTTGTATTCGCCGAATTTTCAGTGGAAGAATGTAGCGTTGGGGGAACTTTTACGCAAGCGATTTGAAATTCCGGTCTTCGTCGGCAACGATGCACGGTGTGCGACGCTCGGTGAATACACGTTTGGTATCGGAAGAGGAACGCAGCACTTTGTTCTCTTGACGTTGGGAACGGGTATCGGCGGAGGCATCGTGAGCGCGGGAAGCCTGCTGCTGGGCAATTGTGCTGGCGCGGGCGAATTCGGGCACCATCAGATTCGTCCCGAAAGCGGATTCGTTTGCAACTGCGGAAAGATTGGATGTTTTGAGGCGCAAGCGTCCGGCACGGGCCTCATTCGTCATGCGCTTGCTGTTGCAGCCTCGTTTCCACGCAGCGCTTTACTGGGGAAAGATGCCGGCAAGTTGGGTTCAAAAGCGATTCGCAAAGCCGCCCAAAAGGGCGATTTGCACGCGCTCGCCGCATGGAACAATTTTAGCGACGATCTAGCACTCGGTCTTGCCAACGTCATTGCGTTCGTAAACCCCGAACTGATTGCGCTAGGGGGCGGCGTTAGCAGCGCCGGAGATTACGTTCTGGGCTCCGTGCGCGAACGCGTAGATCAATTGACCACGATGGTTCCTCGCGGCGCCACGCGCATCGAGATTGCGAAACTCGGCAACGACGCAGGCGCCATAGGAGCTGCGGCGATGGTCTTTCGCGGAGGGTTGACGACGGCACGCGCCGCCTAATATCTAAGGATCACGCTCCCACCTACAGCGCGACGACTGCTCGTTTGGTCACCGTGGATTCCGGGTCGGGTAAGGTGCCGTCGATCGCGATCTGAGCGATCAATTCCGCGATCTTGCGCGCGCTGCCGTGAGGAGCGATGCTTTTCTGCCGGGCGCGCATTGCTGCCAGGCGGTCTTTATTTTGGACGATACGGGTAACCGATTTCACCACGTCTGCCGTGCTGAGAGCCACAACGCCGATGCCGTTCATGCGGACAAAATCGATATTTCCGCGCTCTTGTCCCGGCACGTAATCGTAGACAACCACAGGGACCTGCGCTTTGTTCGCCTCGGCGAGCGTTCCGGGCCCGGCTTTGGTCACCAGGAGATCCGCCGCTCGCATCAGCGCCGGAACGTCGTCGGAGTACCCCAAGACGGTCATGGAAGTTGAAAATGTTGGTGCGAGTTCTTCCAATTTCATTTTCAACGCGGCGTTGCGTCCTGCAATCACGACCAAGTGGAGAGCCAGTGTTGTCTTTGCGAGCGCGAGTGTGGTCGGCAGGAGCTTTCCACCCCCTTCACCGCCCGCCATCAGTAAGGCGATCGTTTGATGTGCGGGCAATCCTAAACTCTTGCGCAATTGCGCTTTTGACTCTGTCACATTCTCGAATTTGGGGTGGATGGGGTGTCCCAGCAAACGCAAGCGCGCGCGCGCGACGCCCCGCGCAAGCGCCCGCTCATACACTTCGCGCGCTGGAACGACGATGGCATCGGCTTGCGGAGTCAACCACGATTCGTGGACTTTTCCCAAGTCGGTTATCACCGTGACGACGGGCGTATGCAGCATCTTGGCGTCTGCCCGCGCCCGCAACGCCGCGTGGTTGAGCAACGGGTGAACCGACACGATAACGTCGGGTTCATAAGAAAGAAACAGATCGCGCAAGCGCTCGCGATACAACGGCTCGCAAAAACGCACCAGGGCCTTGTACCGTCGCCGTCCATTGGTAGCATGATAGAGCGCGCCGTAAATCGGGGGAGCAAACCGCAGCGCAGCGCTGTAAGCCATGCCCAGTTGCGTCAAGGGGAAAGCGCAATGCGCCGCGACGTCCTCGATGCGATGCTCGAATCGAACGGGTCCTGCAATGGCATCCAGAGCGGCGGTGACGGCCTTGGCTGCGCTCCGATGCCCCCCTCCGGTGTCGGATATGAGGAAGAGACACCGTTTGGTGAGGGTCACTGCATCAGATCTGCACAACTCCACGCTTGAGGCGGCGCAATTGTGCGTTGCGTTTTCTGCGGCTGACGTGCTCCAAGCGCGCCATAAGCACTCGGGCGGGAGCATCGTAAAAACGGAAGATATCTCCGAACTCGATATCAGGATTGCGATGGTGACCATCGTGGTCTTCAGGTAATACGATCCCGAGCGGACGCAGAATGTTGCGCAGCCACAGGGGCGTGCGCCAGCCCAATTCGCTGCTATGCCTCCACCAAACGTGCAGCTGTCCCAGGACAAGACCAAAAATTGCGCCTTCCCACGAGATTCTTAGCGTGCACACCGCGATGAGAAGATACGGTAAAGCGCCTAAAAAGCCGTCGAGTAGGATTGCAGGGTCTTTGGAAAGTACCGCGTGGTCCCAGTACGAACGCCGCCGGTCGTGGTGAGTGCGCAAATGGAGCGTAAACCACAAGTGTTGAGGCACATGGTAAAAAAACGTAGAGGCGAAATCGCCGGCTATAAGGACAATAAGAGCTGCTAACCAGAACATCCTATAACTGCCTTCGCACTTTCGTCGGAGTCATTTATGTCTGTTCGATAGTGTTGTGCGGATGCGCCAACCGAACCTTTGAGGGTGAGAACAGAAGGCCGATCTCCGTTGCGCAAATCGACACACTGATGAACACTGCACTTAGCTGGCATATACCCGCTTCCTCGGAAAGTATTCGTGGTCTGCGGCTATTGCGTGACGGGCGTCCGTTTGCCCATCGAAACCTTGCGGTAGCACGGTCGATCCTGCGTACGAACCAGCGGATGGGGCCTTTTGATGCCTTGCAATTGGCGGATTTCGCGATCGGCCGCGCGCAGCATTACGGACTCAATCCCGAATTTCTGTGTGCGACGCTGCTGCAGGAATCGGCATTCGACCCGGATGCTCTTTCCAATGCAGGCGCCGTGGGTTTGGGCCAGTTTACGATGGAAACGGCCACTGCCTACCACGTGGATCCGTTCGATGCCCGCGACGCGATTCGCGGTTCTGCCTTGCTTTTGGCGGCGTACGTGTCGGGATACAGAGGCGTCTATGGCGATCCGTACGCAGCGGCGTTGGCAGCATACAACGCGGGACCGGCCGCAGTGCGTAAGTACCACGGCGTTCCACCGTATCAAGAGACGCGGCTCTACATCGGAGATGTCTACCAGCGTTGGGCGATCATCATTTCCGACGAAAACTTTTAAGGGCCAGCATTGTGGTAGCAACGCGCTTGGTCACTAGTGAAGGACGCGCTTGAAAAAGGCTTGTACCAGTTCCCAGGCATCCGAAACGACGCGCGAATCGCCCATTGCGTGGCTGCTTTCGCGAAAGAATGCGTGACCAACGGTGGGGTACACTTCAATCTGCGCCTCTTTCCCCGCTTCGCGTAGGGCGCTTTCGATGCGATCGATGTGTTCGCGCGTGATATAATCATCGCGCCCCCCGAAGGTAAGCAGCAGAGGACAGCGGATTTCGTTCACGTCTGCCAACGCCTCCGTTTCGCCGCTCGGCATCGGCGAAGCAATGCTGGCCCCGTAAAAGCACGCGGCTCCCGCTAGTCCCGGTAAAGTTGCGCTCAAAAATGCAACCGTCCCGCCGAAGCAAAATCCCCAGGTCGCTATCTTGTTGGGCTCGACGAAGTCTTGTTGCCCTAGCCATGCAATTGCAGATGAGATGTCCTCGCGCAACGATGCTCTGTTGACCTTCGCGGCCACTGCAAAACCCCGCTGCAGCCCTTCCTGGGTGTAAGGTTCATTTAGCTTCGGATCCGTGCGATGGTAGTAGTTGATCGCAAGGCCAACGTAGCCCGCATTGGCGACCAAGTCGGTGATGCGTTTCACCTCCGCGTTGACGCCGAAGATTTCTTGTAACACGATGATCGCTGCGTGGCGCCCCGATTGTTTGGGTGGGCGCGAGAGATACGCGGGCATCGATGCGCCCTCAAAGTCAATTGTGAGATTCTCCGACTCCACGGTTGCAGCTCCTTTGCAGGCACATTCTGTGCCTAGGAGTTTGTCGGACTCGAAGACATTTCCGCCTGTGGGTCGCCGTAATCGTTACTGCGGGCTTTTTTGGGGAACACAGTAAGAATGGACGGCATGGTTACCCGAATATCAGATCGTCTAGAGATCGTTTCACCATCCAAGCTTGTTGACGTGGCAACATTCGATGAGGACGTGCGCCGCGGCCTTACCACATCGCCCAAGCGGCTGAGTTCCAAGTATTTTTACGATGAATTGGGCTCGGCCATTTTTGAGTGCATCATGTGTTTGCCGGAATACTACCTCACGCGCGCTGAAAGTGAGATCTTGCGTGACTATTCTTGGGAAATCGTTCGCTCACTGACCGGAAAGGTGGAATTTCTTGAGCTGGGCAGCGGAAGTGCGATCAAAACCCGGCTGCTCATTGAAGAAGCGTTGCGCGTTCAAGATTCGCTGCATTATTCACCCATAGATATATCTCGTGAGGCGCTCGGCAGCACAGCGAAAGCGCTTGTCTCCTCGTATGAAAAGCTCAGCGTGCGGGCGTATGCAGGGGACTATTTTGCCCTCTTGGGGACGCCGCAATTACAGTTCCATCACCGCGTTTTGGCTCTCTATTTGGGGTCGAATATCGGTAACTATGAGCCGCACGCGGCGCGTACGTTGCTTAGCGCCGTCGCGGCTTCCTTACGCGCCGATGATGGGCTGCTGCTAAGCGCGGATTTGAAGAAGGATCGAAAGACGCTCGAGCTTGCTTATAACGATCCCACCGGCGTGACCGCGGCCTTCAATAAGAATCTTCTTGGCCGTATCAATCGGGAATTGGCTGCGGATTTTGACCTCTCGGAGTACGCGCATATCGTTCATTACGATGAGGGATCCGGCTGTGTGAAATCGTACTTGGAAGCGCGCCGGCCGCAGCAGGTCAGTATCGGTGGCTCGTATACCGCGTCATTTCAAACCGGCGAGCGCATTCACACCGAGTCGTCGTACAAGTTTTCCCGTGAAGATATCGCATCGCTTGCCCGATCGACCGGATTCTCGCTGGAGCGCACGTGGCTCGACAAGAAGGCTCGGTTCAGCGTCAACCTCCTGATCCGCAAGTAAGCTGCATCCGCGGGACTATTCCGGATGTGCGCGTTTTTCAAAACTTCGCAAGACTAGGTCGGCCGCGACCGCTAAAACTGCCGAAGCGACACTGCCGGCGATGGTCTTTTGAATGTAATCTTGGCGAATTCCGGCGAAAATCAACTCTCCAAGGCCCCCGGCGCCGATCCACCCTCCAAGCGTGGCGATCGCGATCAAAGAAATGGTTGCAATGCGCACTCCTCCCAGCATGATTTTAAGCGCTTGGGGAAATTCCACGCGCCATAGGCGCTGAGAAGCGGACATGCCGAGTCCGGTGGCTGCGTCTTTCTGAGCAGCGGGAACTTCGCGCAACCCGGTAGCGAAGTTCCGTACTAGAATGAACTGCGCGTATGCGATGAGCGCGGTGACGAGCGTCCAGAATCCTAAGCCCTCGTAGTGGACGAGAATTGCCAGCAGCGCGAGGCTGGGCACCGTGTAGACTGCTCCTAAAAAACCCAGCAGTGGCGTCTCGACACGCGTATAGCGGGCGGCCAGGATCGCAAGAGGAAACGCAAGAGCGAGCGCAATCGCAAGCGCAGTGATGGTGATCGCGACGTGTTGCAGCGTGTAGGCTGCCACGAGCGCCGGATGTTGCAGCAAGAAACTCATGTCGGCCGCAAAGCGCGCTGAAGTTGCATGAGCGAAATGCTGCCAACGCGCTCTCCGTTTTCAAGGACATCCAGCGTCGCCGTGCCATTCAGAAACACATTAAGCGCTGCACGTAAGGTGCTTGCGCCATCGATCGCGTTCTCGGAGTTTGCCGCGTGCGGCACCATTGCATCGCGCACTTTGAGCAGCCCCAATCTCCGCACGACATCTTGGCTGTTCAGCAATTGTGCGACAAATGGAGTGGCCGGACGGCTCAGTACCTTCAGCGGTGTGTCATATTGCAGGATTCTGCCTTCGGACATGACGACGATGCGATCGGCGAGAAGCAAAGCTTCTTCAACGTCGTGCGTCACAAAAAGGATGGTAGTGCGCAAGGCTTTGTGAATGCGCAACGTTTCTTCTTGCAACGAATTGCGGACGATTGCATCAACGGCGCCGAACGGCTCATCCATTAGCAGGACTTCAGGTTGCGCCGCTAGTGCACGTGCCACACCCACGCGCTGCTGTTCTCCACCCGAAAGCTCACGGGGGTACCGGCCGCGATAGCGCTGCGGTTCGAGCTGCACGAGAGCGAGCAACTCATCGACTCGCGCCGCGATGCGATCCTTACTCCAATGCAATAAATTCGGAACTACAGAGATGTTTTGCGCAACGGTCATGTCCCAACACAACCCCACCCCCCCAACCCCCTCTCCGCTTCTGCGGCGCAATTCCGTAATGGGCGTACGATGCACTTCCTGCCCGGCTACGAAGATTTCACCCGCTCGAGGTTCGATCATCCGATTCACGGTGCGCAGCAAGGTGCTCTTCCCACATCCTGAAGGTCCCAAAAGGACGATGAGCGCCCCGGCGGCGATGTCTAGAGTGACATTGCCGACCGCGTCCCTGTCCGACTGCGGATAGCGAACGCTCACTCCGTGGAAGCGAATCGGCGCTCCGCTCAGCGCGCGCTTCCTCCGTGCTGCGAAATATTGTGCGATTTCAGGAACTGTGCCGCCACATCGGCCGGCTCTTGTTTTCTGCCATCGACTTCATAATTCAAGCGCCGCATCGTCTCGTCCGTAAAGAAAGGCGCGAGAGAATTCAATATGGCGGCGATTT
This sequence comes from Vulcanimicrobiota bacterium, assembly GCA_030947645.1. Taxonomy (GTDB): domain Bacteria; phylum Vulcanimicrobiota; class Vulcanimicrobiia; order Vulcanimicrobiales; family Vulcanimicrobiaceae; genus JALZBG01. The sequence goes on from JALZBG010000007.1 coordinate 15,490, forward strand.
GCGGATATTTCGCAAGGGCAGCTTGCCGAACGACCGGCGCGACCTGATAGGCTGGCCAAAAGCGCCGGTCGTCTTTGAAGAGCACGAGATGATTGGTCTCCAGCAATCCTTCTGTCGTGAACGCCGGCACGACGTCTACTTGCCCTGAAAGCAGCGCCTTGTACTTCAATCCAATATCAAACAATTTAACATCTTTGAAGCGGAAACCGCCATAATATCTTTGCAAGCCGGGCAGAGCATCGGGACGGCGCACGAATTCTGGAATCGCCCCAAGGCGAAGCAGCGGCGCTGCCTTGCTGAGTTCGGAAAGCGTCTGGATGCCATACCGTTTTGAGATGCCCGCGGTCGTCGCCAATCCCTGGGAATCATTCATGGGGGCCGGTTTGAGCCAGCGCAGGTCGTACCGCCGTTCGTATTCTTTGGCGACCGTAGAGTAAATGGAGGCAGGTTCGTGCATTACCGGTAACTTCAACACATCAAGCAACGCCGTGCCGGTGTATTCCGGATACAGATCAATCTCGCCCTTGAGCAATGCCGCCATTGCAATTTGCGTGCTGCCCAAATTCAGTTTTCGCTCGACAGGTAACGCATGGGCTTCAATCGCTTGCGCATACACTTCGGCGATAATCAGCTCTTCGGTAAAATCTTTTGAGCCGATGCGAATAGCATTCGATTTGCGCGCAGCGCAGCGAGGTAAGGTCAGCGTGGCCGCCATCCCGGCCAGCAGTTGTGCTCTGGTCATGCTCATTAAGGTCCTCCCATGCGGCGACCAACGATGCCGAGTATCGATTCGACCAGCAGTGCAAGAACGGCGACGCTGGCCCCTCCGAGAAGCAAGAGGCCACCGTCATTGTTTTGCAGGCCGCTCGTTATGTACTCGCCCAGTCCGCCGCCGCCGACAAAAGCCGCCAGCGTGGCGCTGGCGATAACCTCAATGGAAGCAGTACGCAAACCGGCAAAAACGACGGGCAATGCTAGCGGCGTTTCTATTCGGTTCCGAATTTGGACCGGAGTCATCCCCATTCCACGCGCCGCATCGATTGCAGCCTGCGGAACGCCGCGAAATCCCAAATCGGTATTAATCGCTATGGGCGGAATTGCCAGCAGCGCCAGGGCAATGACTGCTGGTCGGAAACCGACCCCGAAGAGCGGAATCATTAAGGTCAGCACTGCTAAACTGGGCACAACCCGCCCGATGTTGAGCGCAGACAGCACCGGACCGCGCAAGGGTGCTCGGTGCGCAACGAGTACGCCCAAGGGCAGGGCCACCAGCGCGGCCAGTGCAAGCGCCGTTCCCGCGAGCATCAAATGCGTGCGCAGATGTAAAAAAAAATCGTTCCAGAGCGCTACCTGGATTTTATAAGTCCCTCGGCGAAGTTACTCGAGAAGATGTTGACACGGTCCTCCGTACAGGCAGCGACAGAGGCGCTTATAGTTCGCCCTTTGGAGGATCCTTCGCTGTATTTCAGCCGCGAACTTTCATGGCTGGAATTCAATGACCGAGTCCTTGAAGAGGCCTTGGATGACCGGAATCCATTGCTGGAACGCCTTAAATTCGTAGCCATTTTCGGCACAAACCTTGACGAATTCTTTATGATTCGCGTAGCAGCAATCAAGCAGCAGATCGAAGCGCAAATTCATAAACGTTCGGAGGACGGAAGATTGCCGGCCGAACATTTAATTGCCATCTCTCAGCGTTTGCGGACTTCACTTGCGCAACAGATGAGTGTCATGCAAGACGATATATTACCGAAACTCGAAGTGTTTGGCCTGAAAATCGTGGCTATCGACGAATTGGATTTTTCGACGCAACAAACGCTGGAACGCACCTTCGACGACCGGGTCTTCCCAGTACTGACGCCGCTTGCGGTCGGTAGCGGCAATCCATTTCCCTACATTTCGAATCTCTCACTGTCGCTCGCGGTAGAGATGGAAGATGTCACATCGGAAGGCATCAAACTCCATTTTGCGCGCGTAAAGATTCCTCCGAGTCTACCGCGACTGGTAGCAGTAGATTCCGCGCCCGAGGGCGAGCGCTGGTTTGTCATGCTCGAAGATTTGATCGCACACCATCTCGACGCACTGTTCCCGGGGATGGATATCCGCGATTCATACTGCTTCCGCGTCACTCGTGATGCGGATCTCGACTTGCAAGAAGACGAGGCGGACGACCTATTGCGCGCCATCGAGTCAGAATTGCAACGGCGACGATTCGGCGAACCAGTGCGGCTTGAGATCGAGCGTGGCATGCCCGAATACATGCGCGATCGTTTATTGGAAGCACTAGGGCTTTCAACGGTCGACTGCTATGAGATCGAGGGCAAGCTGGCAATTCACGATTTCATGTACCTAGCTTCGCTTGATTATAAAGCTTTACACGATCCACCGTTCACTCCCGCTATCCCGAAGCGGCTCGTGGGCGCGACCGATATGTTTTCGGTGATTCGCGAAGGCGACGTGCTGCTGCAGCATCCCTACGAGTCATTCGATCCGGTGGTGCAGTTCATTGCACAAGCCGCACAAGATCCCGACGTGCTCGCGATCAAGCAAACATTGTACCGAACTTCAGGGAGCAACTCTCCGATCGTGGCTGCCCTGCTCGAGGCGGCCGAAAATGAAAAGCAAGTTGCCGTCTTGATCGAGCTAAAAGCGCGTTTTGACGAAGAGAATAATATTGACTGGGCGCGCAAAATGGAACGGGCGGGAGTCCATGTGGTCTATGGGTTCCCGGAATTGAAAACTCACGGGAAGGTAACGCTAATTGTCCGTAACGAGTCAGACGGCATTCGCCGCTACATGCATTTTGGAACCGGAAATTACAACGAGAAAACGGCGAAGACCTACACGGATTTGAGCCTCTTTACGTGCCGCCCGGAATTAGGTGCGGACGTAACACAGCTCTTTAACGCGCTCACGGGATTCTCGAAACTCACCGATTACGAAGACTTGCTGGTTGCGCCGGTTAATTTACGGCGCGAACTCACGACGCTCATCGAGCGCGAAACGGAACATGCGGTCGCCGGCCGCACGTGCGGAATTAAAGTCAAACTGAATGCGATCACCGACGGTGACATCACGCGCGCGCTCTACCGCGCTTCACAAGCGGGAGTGCCCATTGATCTCATGGTTCGAGGCATGTGTGTCGTGCGCCCGGGGGTGCCCGGAATCAGTGAAACAATTCGGGTGCGCAGTATCGTTGGCCGCTTCCTGGAGCATGCTCGGATCTTCTCGTTCGAAAACGCGGGAGACCGTGAAATATTTATCGGCAGCGCCGACTGGATGGGCCGCAATTTAGATCGCCGCGTCGAGACTGTGGTGCCCGTACTTGACCCGCTTATCTGCCAAAGCATTTACAGCGAAATACTCGCCGTCGTCTTCGCCGACAACGTCAGGGCGCGGGAACTTCAGACTGACGGTACCTACACACGGTTGCAACCCAGTCCAGAAGCCGTCCCAGTGGATTCACAGTACATCTTTCTCACGCAATCGGCGGCTCTTTCGGCTCAACCATCGCTGGGGTACGGCTCAGTTCCATAATAATGTCCCATTCGTGCGCCATAACCGGTTGTACGGAAAGCCGCGAACCTCTTTTAAGCAATTCCATCCCAACTAAACGCGGGTCCGCGCGCATCGATGCCAATGTTACTGGGACGTCGAGCGGATGCACAAATCGTACGTCCACCATTTTCCAGATCGGATTGTCGCGCTTGGATTTGCGATCGTAGTATTCGCTTTTGTTATCAAATGCCGTAAAGTCCGGGTAGGCTTGCCGTACCACCTCGCAAACACCGACGGCCGCTGGTTCCGCGATGCTACTGTGATAAAACAGGCCCAAATCGCCCAGACGCATTTCCAGCATATTGTTTCGTGCTTGAAAACTCCGCACGCCGCTCCAGGGCGTTCTCCCGTCGCGGGCGAGATCTTCAAAACTGTATGCGAATGGTTCGCTTTTAAAGAGCCAGTATCGTGGCATGGCCCAGACTTCTGTGTTATTCTCAAGGCTGCATGCAAAACAATGTGATACGCGCGCTCGAGCACGGATGGGAAGGGATCCCCGCGGAGGGCTATCGCCCAGGAGCCGCGCCGGGTGTCGAGCGTCATACCATCGTAGGAAGGCGCAAAAGCGATCCCTCGCAGTCAGGTCCGCAACTTGAACTGCGGTACTTCGAACTGGCGCCCGGGGCCGCCACGCGGCTTGAAAAGCACGAGCACGAGCACTTCGTGATCGTAAAGATCGGCTTGGGGCACGCCATCGTAGGGGAAAATTTGGCTGCGGTCGCGCCGAATGACGTTGTCTACGTTGGTTCGCTTGAACCGCATCAGTTCGTCAACCGGGGCCAGGGGCCGTTCGGCTTCTACTGCATCGTTACTGCCGCACGCGATGTTTCTCAAGAACTCTCTGGACAGGATCTCCGCCGGCTAGAACGTTCACCGGCCGGTATAGTGATGCGCAGGGACGTACCTCGGGCGGTCCTACGATTGTAGCGGAGAGACGCCGTCAAATTGTCCGAGCGCTGCCCTTTGCGCACGGGACCACGGCTTGGTTGAATTACCGTCATTGTGCACAATGACGGCTGTTGCTATCGCGCGCACAGAGCTGGGCGCTCCACCCGTGATGGCCTGCTGAAAGGTGGCGCTCGAACCTCCCAATCCCGCCAATTTGGTGTGCACGAGAAGGGCTTCGTCAAAATAACACGCTTGCATAAAGCGCAGGTGAAGTTCTGCACAGACATGTTCGAAAGCAAAGATGTTTGTATGCGGTTCCGGATCGCCGACGATTTTTAGGTAATCCATTCGGCCGGCTTCCAAATAATCAGCATACACGACGTTGCTTACGTGGCCGTAAGAGTCGATTTCAGAGTACCGGGTCCTGAGCGGCGTCTTAACGCGAAAGGAAGCCAGCCATTCGTGCTCGTGTCCCTCTTTGAATAACGTCAGCACTCAGCGCAGATTTATGGTTTGTACCGCGGGTCTTCCAAAAGACTCTTCAAGCAGCGATTTGAGCTCGCCGTTTTCATTCATGGGTCCTAATATATCGGTATCGCCGTAGAACTTGCCGTTAATGAAAACTTTCGGAAGCGTCGGCCAGTCGGTCATCTGCGAAAGTGCTTCACGCTTCTGCGCGTTTTCAAGAACGTCAATCACTTCAAATGGATACCCGAAGCGGTTGAAAAACTCGATCGTTTCCAAGGTAAACCCGCAACGCGGCGCTTCTTTCGTTCCTTTACCATAAACGATGATTTTGTTGGCGGAAATTTCTTGGTTGATTTCCGCAGTAAGTTGTTGGGACATTGCTATTTCTCCAATATTTCGGTTTTGAGCTCAACGGCGTGGACTCTGCCGTCACGCAGGGCTTCCTTGAGCGCATCGTAGACCAGGCGATGCTGTTCAATGAGGGGTTTGCCCGCGAAATCGCCCGAGACAACCCGCACGTTGAAGTGGTCCATCGTTCCGGTGCGGTCGTGAATTTCGACTTGTGCGTCCGGCATCGCGTTGCGGATTAGTGCTGCCAATGAGTCATTTTGAATCATCGGTCTAAGATTTCAGCCGATTGCCGGGTCCGTCCGCTTTCAACGAATCGACCAAGGCCTTTGCTTCACGGAACGTGTCGGGCAACATCGCCGCATTCTGGTTTATCGCGCGCACGAAACCGGCAACGAAGGTCAGTCCGCAAACGGCAGCGATCACGGCCGGCGCTCCCTGCGCCCGAAACCCGCCCATTTCTATCTTGAATGTGCGCGCGACGCGCGCCAGGCCTCGGAAGTCCATAGGTGGATTGTACGCCGCGTTCAGCGGGAAGCCTATGACTGTTGTGCACGCCTTACTTCGCACCAACCGGCGAGCAACCATGCGCCCCTGCCCAATGGCGGATGCCGGAGGATTTGGCCGCGAAGAAGCGCTAGGATTCGGTGTTATGCAAGCCGTTCGACTTCATGAGATCGGTGGACCGCAACTGTTGCGACTCGAATCCATAGATGAGCCCAAACCCGGCCCGGACGAAGTATGCGTTCGCATCCGTGCCGCTGCGCTCAATCACCGCGATGTGTTCATCACGCAAGGTCTCTATCCGCGCATAGAGTTGCCGCGCACTCTCGGCTCGGACGGCGCGGGTGAGGTCACGGCGCTCGGCACCGGCGTCGAGGGCCCTGCCGTCGGCACGCCTGTCGTCATCAATCCGATGTTGGGCTGGGGCGACAATCCGGCGTTTTGGAGTGAAAAGAGCACCATCTTGGGCATGCCGCGTGATGGTACGTTTGCCGAGTTCGTTTGCGTCCCGCAAGAGAACGTCTACGAGAAGCCTGCGCAGTTCTCGTTTGAAGAAGCGGCCGCGATTCCAATGGGAGGACTTACCGCCTACCGAGCAGTGGTTACGCGAGCGCAGCTGAAAGCCGGTGAAACCGTTCTCATTACCGGCATCGGCGGCGGCGTGCAGACCTTCGTCCTGCTTTTTGCCAAACACATCGGTGCGCGCGCAATTGTTACGTCCTCCAGCGACGAGAAATTGCGGCGAGCCGTGGAGCTCGGAGCCGACGTCGCCATCAACTACAAGACCAGTTCCTCATGGCACAAAGACGTGCGACGCCTCTGTCCGCAGAGTATAGACGTTGTCGTCGATTCCGCCGGCGGTGAGGCCTTTGCGCGCTCGCTTGAATCAGCAAGGACCGGTGCGCGCGTCGTTACCTACGGTGCTACGGCCGGTGATCCAACGATCCGAATGTTCCCGGTATTCTGGAAACATCTCAACGTGTTGGGAACTTCGATGGGCAGTCCACTGGATTTTACCGGGATGCTTGACATGTTTAAGGCGGGAGTCAAGCCCGTTATCGATCGCATACTTCCGCTCAAAGACACCGCTCTCGCGGCGCAGCGCCTTACCGAGGCTGCGCAATTCGGCAAAATCGTCTTAGCGGTTACCTAATCAATTCGTAGACATCTACTCGCTCAATGTGCAGGAAAGCCCCAAGCTCGGCTTGCGCGACAGCCGCGCTTTGCGCATCCATGATGCGATCCCAAGAGGGACTGAGCAGGGAAGCCTCCTGTGCAGTCGGTTGTTGCGCGGCACCAATGGCCCGTACACGTCCTTCATCTTGGAGTGCAATGAGGTACGCCAAGATTTGACGGGCTGCAGCAGGCCACAAAACGGGATTGACGTTGACGTATATGCGCCGCACTAGTTGAGGGATCGTCTGCGGAGCATCGCCGAGCGCGCCCACAATTTCGTTTTCGCGCAGTTGGCGGTGATCGATGTATTCCTGCAGCTTAGCTGCTGGATCATCTATGGGTGGTCCGTGTCCCCCGTAAATGCGGTGCGCCTGGGAAAAATCTTTCGCTAGACGTCTTAGCGTGGCTTGATACGGTCGCATCGCTCCCCCGGGTGGCGCAATGACGACCGTCCCCTCTCCCAAAATCACGTCTCCGGCAAAAAGTGCCGCCTCCTGCACAAAGTAATAGCACAAGTGATCGAAGGTGTGTCCGGGGGTATCCAGCGCCCGAAGACCGCCGTTCCCGAATTGCAGGAGGTCGCCGTCTGCCAGGACCGCAGTGCGCGCAAACTGTGCAAGCCGGTGACCGTAAACACAAGCGCCGGTCGCATCCGAAAGCATCGACGCGCCGGGGGCGTGGTCCGGATGGCCGTGAGTTACGGCAATAGCTTCTAGACGAAGCTTTAAGCGTTGCAGGCTCGTCAAAATCGCATCGATGTGCGCTCGCATCGGCGGCCCGGGGTCGATGCATACCGCGCTGCCGTCGCCGCTTCCAAGGATATAGGTATTCGTGCCGCTGAGTGTTAGAGGAGACGGATTGTCGGCGCGCACGAGGTGGACACGGGGGCTGAGCCTTACCAAGTGTATTCCAATTCCTCGGGCAAGGCGAAGCCCTGGTCGTGCGTGCAACCCGGCATGATGCGAAGAATCCGTTTTGTGCGAGCGAAGTGCATCAAATCGTCAAGTCTTGGATATCGTGCGAGCCGTTCGATATGCTTGATGGTCGGGTAGACCATTGCAAAAGTACCTGCGACCGCGCGGTCCAGAGCGGTTTGCGGTTGTATCCAGATACCGTCGTGCGTCTCAAATGTGTCGGCAAGCGCCGCCTGATCGGCATCAGCTTGGCCGAGAAAAAAGTATGCGTTGTAACGTCGCGGCTCGCTTGGCGGCGTTATCCATTGTGAGAACAGCGTTAATGCCGTTCCGTCAGCATACATGTCGTATTCTGCTAGCAGATCGAAAAATGGTGTCGCTCCCCTGCGCACCGCCTCGCGCGCTTGCTCGAGACGAGTTGCATTCTTCATGAGACACGCCGGCGGTGTGGGTGCTTTATCGCGATCGGCAGTCAGCAATACGCCGGCTTCCTCATACAATTCGCGCAGCGCAGCAACCATTAAACCAGCCCGTTCGCTTTCCGTTGGCTCCTCCACCGGAGCCGGCAGCAGCGGGGTGGGCTGCGAGCGAAACATTGCGCGCAAACGGAGGGGCTCGACACCTACCGCGCGAGCAAGCATAGCATCGCTTGTATCGGCGTCGTCCACCGTGCCACCCGGAAAAACGAAAACGTCAGGAGCGAAAGCGCTCCCCGCACTGCGCCGCAGCATTAAAACTTCAAAATCGGGCCCGGCTGCGCGCGGCCGCACGAGCATCACGGTTGAGGCAAGTCGCATATTGGAACCAAGCGGATAAGGAGCCGCGTTAACGCAGCATGAGATCGCGATTTGTCGGTATATTGGCGCTCGTCCTTTTCTCGGTGTCAGGACTTGCAGCGCTCGCCCAGACTGCTCCGCCTAACCAAACCACGTCACCGGCTCAGACTGCGGCGCCCTTGCCCACGATGCCGCCAAACACGAACCCCATAGTTCAAGCGGTTATCAACGCCCTTGCAGGTCAGGTGAAAGCGCAATTCGGCTGGGAGCCGAACAGAGCGCGTGGAGTCGTCACGTATTTCCGGCGCTTTGAAATGCAGATGAAATTTAGCAACAATACCTATCGCTCGATCCATCTACATCCAGGTACAGTCATTAACCCGCGCGGATGGACGATTCAAGAAGGGCAGCACGTCGATGTGCAAGGCCCGCAGGCCGCTGATGGCTCGCTGTACGCGAATGTGATCACCGTAATTTAGTCGTAGATATCGCCGTGCGAATTGCGCTTGGCAGCGACCAAGCAACCGAATTGACGGCGTCCCTTGAGGAAGTTTTACGCGAACGCGGCTATGCCGTTTCTTTACATGGCGCACTCAACCCATCCGAACCCAACGCATGGCCCATGGTTGGTCGCCTCATCGGTGAAGCGGTTGCGTCGGGGGAATTCAATTACGGCATCGTTTGTTGCTGGACGGGCACGGGTGTGTCGATGGCAGCCAATAAAGTGCCGGGGGTTCGGGCCGCCCTGTGTTGCGACCCCGAAACGGCGGCCGGCGCACGTAAGTGGAACGATGCGAACGTCCTGGCGTTCAGTTTGCGCAACACCTCTCCGTCTGTGGCAGAGGAGATACTGGATGCATGGTTCAGTTCACAACCTACCGACGATCCACAGGACCGCGCAATGATCGAAGACCTCGAATAAGGGCATAACCTTACGCTTTGATGCTTCGACAGGCTCAGCATGACAGCGCGGGCTAAGCATAACACTGTTGCTGTGGAAAACACGGTGTCACCGTGAGCTTGTCGAAGGGCGGCCGCGGATCAGCGCGCGTGGCGCGATGTAAATGTTAATTCCGCGATGCCGGATTTGTCCAGGTCTCCCAGGCTTTCGCGCACCATCCGATCGTATTGCGCGGCAGTCTCGCGAGCCAGGGGCAGCTGTAGCCCGGCATCCCGCGCCAGCGTCAACGCAATGTTGGAATCCTTTGCCGCATGGGCCGCCGAGAAGTAGGTGTCATGCTCGCGGTTTTGCATGTCTTCTCCGTCCGTTACAAGGACGCGGGATGCGGCTCCGGTTTGTGAAAACACTTCCCGTAGCATCGTTAGATCCAGCCCCAACGCATCGCCGAGGCCCAGCGCCTCCGCGAGCCCCGCCGTGTTGATGTTCATGAGCATGTTGACCAGCGCTTTGACTTGAGCGGCTCTGCCCGCCGGCCCGATGTATTTCACGGACGAACCCAACGCATTCAAGAGGGGCAACGCTTCCTGGAAAGCCTTCTCGCGGCCGCCGCACATGAGATATAGTGTGCCGCTGCGAGCCTGGGGGATTGAGCTGGCCATGCAAGCTTCAAGGCTTCGTGCACCGCGTGCCTCACATAGACGTTCCACGTCGACATGTACTTGCGGGGTCACTGTGGCACAGTTTACGAACAGTTTGTTTCGTCCATCAGCAAGTAGACTGTCACCTTGCCGTGCAAAAATGCCGTACATCGCAGCATCGTCGCTGACAACCGTCACGATGCTGTCAGCTAAATCGCTCACATCGGCAAGCGTCGCGCAAACCACGGCACCGACTTGCTCCGCCAAGACATTTGCTGATGATGCATCGACGTCGTACACCGCCGAAACATCCCATCGCTCGTCGTTCAAATGGAGGGCCATATTGCTGCCCATTCGGCCGGTACCGACTATACCAATCTTCATTGAAGCTTCTTCGCCTGCGGCCGGTGCAAGGCCCGGCGTGCGAAGCGCCGAACGACGTTCCCACCGTCGGCGACTGATCCAATCTAACATGCCTTTGGGCACGTTTCATTAGGCGTAATAATACTATGGCATGCCTTTAAGAAAGGAAATCATGCAGAAATTCAAACAGATCGGGTCTCTCGCGGTGGGCTTCGCCCTGCTGGCGGCGACTCCGAGCTTTGCCATGCCGAACATGAGCAAAGGACATATGATGATGAACAAGGGGCATATGATGGGCCACGCGATGAGCGGCGGCTACAACATGAACTCCTCGCGCTTCTCTGGGCCGGGGCAGTACACCGGGGCCCCCAAACTTCCGCTGACTCTTTCGATGGTCGTGGCGGGCGGCGGACCGAAAAACTTTCAGACCGTCACATTAGTGAAAGTCCTGGCGGGTGATAAGACTAAAGCCGAGGTCGCCAAACTCACCAAGCAATATGGCAAGAAGAACGTCGGAACGTTCCTCACGGTTTTTAAGTTCGTGGTTGACGATTCCCTGAAGATTGTCACTGCTAAAAAAGTG
>JALZBG010000038.1 GCA_030947645.1 Vulcanimicrobiota bacterium
CGCGCAGTTCCGCAAGTTCCGGTGGGAAAGCAACGTTGAACGCCGCTCCAAGCTCGTCGTGCAACCCCAGCAGTGATGCAAAGCCCAGATGCTGTTGCGTCAGCAAGTCGCTCACGAGGGGTTGCTGCCGGCGCAACCTTGAAACGTCGACAAGCTTTCCCTTTACATCCGCATAACGCCCAGTGGTTGCCAGCAACGTGTTCAACTCTCGCATGGTTAATGGCTCGTTGTCGTTGGCGAACACCTTGAGGCTGAGATCGAACCAGTCTTCGTGAAGTGCTCGCTGCGCAGATAAGGCAATACTGAGCTGCTGCTCGCCACGCACGACAGCTTCTAAATCGGGGGGCAGAACATTCTCGAAATCGTCCCATGTGGGCAAGACTGAATGCAAAAAGTCGGCGACCCGATCGGCCCCGTGGAGTGCGAAACTGCCTGCGTCTCGCGGGACAAACCCCGCGGCGAGAAACCGCTGGCCTAGAGTTTCGGCGTCTTGCCTAGTGAATTGAATGAATCGATCCCCAAGGTCGCATACTGCCCCGAACGAGCTGTATGGCGCCGACACTCCGCCGGCTTTATCGATGAATAAAGGTTGCGCAACGAGTGCTTCCTCCAGCCAGCGATAGTGTATGCGAGCACCGAGCTGCACCGCGTCGACGACGTTGAGTTCGCAGCGGGCTTCCGGGGCGAGAATCGACGCGACACGCGCGAGCTCTTCGCGCGAAGGCCGCCCCAATACTGAAGGCAATTCTCGTTGCGCCGCTCGCACCACCGCGGCGGCATCAAAGGCGCCATCGAGCAAAAAAGCGCTCTGGTTAACAATCATCCAGTCCGGAGGGCCATGCAGTATCACTCCCTCGGCGAGAGAAACGCGCTTGCCGTCCACCGTTTGAAGAATTGGAGCAAAATGCTCGCCCCGCGGGACAGCGTACAAATGCAAACCGCGGGGATCGACGAGTAAGGGAGGCAACTCTGAGGGGTGCTCGAACGCGGCGCCGCCCGCGCGCAATCGCAAGCGAGGATGATGCGCCAATCGAAAAAGCGCGCGCCCAACGGCTGATGGTGCCGCGCGCAAAACGAACGCATCGCGAACGAGTTGGTCCCCAAGAAGGTCGCGATCTTCCGCCGACCAATCGTCGAGGGGCGTCGCTTCCATCATGGAAAGAATGGCATCGGGCTCCCGTTGCGCCCCACGCAACCGCGGTGAGTCGAGAAACAAAACGGCGCTTGTCGAGTGGTCCTCGGTGACGGTAATGACAGGCCATACGGTCCGTGCGCGTGGAGCCGAAGTGGTGTGCGGTCGCGGCAACCAATCATACGTTCGTGCGTCATGCTGCGCCGGTTCGGGCTGTGATCGAACGCTTTCAAGCGTTGCAACGATATGCTTGCAGATGCCGTCCCCGCCGCAACTGCAAACGGTGCGCAAGGCGAGCGGTCCGGTGCCGGCGGTCCACTCGATCATGACCTTGCGGTTTTCACCATCACGAACGGCTGCAGCGATCGTCGTGTTTTCGACGCCGCGAAGTGCGACGCGCCCGTCGGAGACGAGCGCGAGCGCTTTTTGCGTTAAGTCACGTGCGAACCAGTTTCCGATGGAGCTCGGTAACCGCGCTCGCCACGCGGAGAGGGGCGTCAACTAACGGCAGGTTCCACGTGCGGCGCTGCCGGTGGTTCGATCGCGGGAATTTTAGAGAACTTGAGTTTATCGGGATTATCGGGATCGGCTTCCGCGAGGATCCGGTCGCCGGTTGCAAAGCGCCCTCGCAGCATTTCTTCAGCCAGTTCGTCCTCAACTTCGCGCTGAATCGCGCGACGCAACGGACGCGCTCCAAATTGCGGGTCCCAGCCCTTTCTTGCCAAGATTTTTTTCGCGTCTTCGGTGACTTCAAGATGCATCTCTTGAGCTTTCACTTCTCGGATTACTTTTTCAAGTTCCAGACCGACGATTTCTTCAATCTCCTGACGCGAAAGCTGATGGAACACAACCACTTCGTCGACGCGATTCAAAAACTCGGGGCGAAAGGTGTGTTTGACCTCCTCTAAGACTTTATTGCGCATTCTTTCGTAGGCTATCGTATCGCTCTGGCCCAGGTCTTTTTGCGGGCGGAAGCCTATATCGCTCGTGGTTGTCATTCCCGTCGCGCCGACGTTGGAAGTCATGATGATCAGCGCATTTTTGAAATCCACGATACGGCCCTGGCTGTCGGTTAACCGGCCGTCTTCGAGCACTTGCAGGAGCAAGTTAAAAACGTCCGGGTGCGCCTTTTCGATTTCATCCAGAAGCACGACGCAATACGGCCTCCGGCGAACGGCCTCCGTTAGCTGCCCACCTTCTTCATAACCAACGTATCCCGGGGGCGCGCCGACCAAACGGCTCACGGCGTACTTCTCCATGTACTCCGACATATCGATGCGGATCATCGATTCAGCGTCGTCGAAAAGGAACTCCGCTAGGGACCGGGCCACTTCGGTTTTGCCCACTCCGGTGGGTCCCAGAAAGATAAACGACCCGATAGGGCGCTTGGGGTTTTTTAGCCCCGCCCGTGACCGGCGGATCGCCCTCGTGATTACTTCGATTGCCGGATCTTGCCCGATGACCCGCTTGTGCAGCAAATCTTTCATGTTGAGCAATTTCGCGGTTTCAGCCTCGGCCAGCTTGGAAACCGGTATGTGCGTCCACGATGAGACAATGGCCGCGATGTCGACCTCGGTAACCTTTAGGACCATATCAGAATTCTGCGCTTTGCGCTCCTGCCATTCGGTTTCAAGACGCTGTTTGTCGACGCGCAGCTTTTCTTCCCGATCGCGCAAGGTCGCGGCGCGATCGAAATCTTGCAACTTCACGACGGCTTCTCTTTCGGCGATGACTCTGCGCAGTTGCGTTTCGATGTCGCGTACTTCGGGAGGTGGAAGGGTGGCTTGAAGACGAACGCGCGACGCGGCTTCGTCGACGAGGTCCACCGCTTTGTCGGGCAAGAAGCGGTCGGAAATGTAGCGGTCACCAAGTTTCGCCGCTGCCGCCAGAGCTTCGTCGGTAATACTTACTTTGTGATGCGCTTCGTAGCGTTCGCGCAGTCCTTTGAGAATTTCGATTGTTTCTTCAACCGACGGTTCGCCTACCATGATGGGCTGGAAGCGGCGTTCGAGTGCGGAATCTTTCTCAATATGCTTGCGGAATTCGTTCAGCGTGGTTGCGCCGATGCACTGCAGTTCCCCGCGCGCGAGTGCCGGCTTGATGATATTGCTGGCGTCGATCGCGCCCTCGGCGGCGCCGGCTCCGACGAGCGTATGCAGTTCGTCGATAAAAAGGATGATTTCACCGGAGGCACCGCGGATTTCGTCCATGACGCGCTTCATGCGCTCTTCAAATTCGCCGCGGTATTTTGTTCCGGCGACCAATCCCGCCAAATCGAGGGTGATCACGCGCCGATCGCGCAGCGGCTCGGGAATTTCGCCCTTGATAACGCGCTGCGCCAAACCCTCCGCGATCGCGGTTTTCCCGACTCCGGGTTCGCCGATGAGGGCCGGGTTGTTCTTCGTGCGTCGGGAGAGGATCTGGATGACGCGCTCGATCTCCGTCGCGCGACCAATGACCGGGTCAAGCTTGTTTTCACGAGCCAGCGTGGTTAAATCGCGTCCATACGCATCTAAAGTCGGGGTCTTTGATTTTCCTTTCGGAGCCGGGGGTTGCCCTTCGGCCCCGAGGAGCGACGTCGTCTGAACGCGCACCTTCGCAGGATCTACTCCCAGGTTGGTCAGCACTCGCGCGGCGACACCTTCCCCTTCGCGAATAAGTCCTAGCAGGAGATGTTCCGTCCCGATATAGTTATGGTTGAGTTGCCGCGCTTCTTCAAAAGCAAGCTCGATGACGCGCTTGGCCCTTGGGGTGAAGACCATCTCCTGTTGCACCGTTTGCCCGCCACGACCAACAATCGCCTCGACTTCCTGGCGTACTTTCGCAAGGTTCACGCCGAGTGTCTCTAGGACTTTGGCCGCGAGGCTTTCGCCTTCGGAGATGATTCCGAGCAAGATGTGCTCGGTCCCGATGTAATTGTTCCCAAGCCGCTGCGCTTCTTCTTGCGCCAGAACGATGCTGCGTCGCGCGCGCTCGGTGAACGGTTCCCACATTGACATACCTGTTTGACTCCTGTTGCCCGGTTGCTACCCCTTCCGTCTCGAGGCCGCTTTACCCGTTTCGCTCGCGGTCGGGCGTGTACGTATAACCAACTTGCGCCCCGCTTAGTTTCGGGGCTACTCGGAACAATCGGCCGCAGCGGCGAAACCCCGCGAGACGAGTCCTAGTTCAGGAGGAAACCATGCCAACACAAGAAGATGTCCGCGAAGCACTCAAGGACGTTCAAGATCCCGAACTACATTTGGGGATCATTGACCTCGGGCTGATTTACGGAATCGCGGTCAGCGGTGAAAACAACGAACACGTGGTGGTCACTATGACCTTGACTTCACCGATGTGCCCCGTAGGACCAATGTTTAAGAAATCGGTTCAGGACAAAGTCGAATCGCTGGACGGCGTCAAGACCGCCAAGGTCGACATCACCTTTACGCCACCCTGGGACCCTCGCGAGATGGCAAACGATGACGTAAAGATGATGCTCGGTATTTGGTAGTGTCTCAAAAGCACCGCGACAAGTACGAGTTATTGCAGCGCAAGCGCACTGCCTCGCAAGCACCGGCGGGTCCGCAGGCTGTCGAAAAACAGCATGCCCGGGGCAAACAGACGGCGCGCGAACGTGTCGCGGCGCTGGTGGACCCGGACTCCTTTGTGGAACTCGATCAGTTTGCGGTGCATCGGACCAACGCATTCGGCATGGACGAGAAGGAATTTCTGGGGGACGGAGTCGTCACGGGCAGCGCTGCCATTGACGGCCGGCAGGTCTTTTTATTCTCACAGGATTTTACCGTCCTCGGTGGTTCGCTGGGTGAAGTGTTCGCAGAAAAGATTTGCAAAGTAATGGATTTGGCAATGCGCACCGGCGCGCCGATGATCGGTATCAACGACTCCGGCGGCGCACGTATTCAGGAAGGTGTCGTGAGCTTGGGCGGTTACGCGGAGATTTTTTTTCGCAACGTCCAGGCCAGCGGTGTCATCCCCCAAATCAGCCTTATCGCCGGACCATGCGCCGGCGGGGCCGTCTATTCACCGGCAATTACCGATTTCATCATCATGGCCGAGAAGATTTCACAAATGTTCATTACGGGACCCGAGATCATCAAAACGGTGACCGGGGAAGACGTCACCTTTGAAGAGCTCGGCGGCGCAATCACTCATGCCAGCAAGAGCGGTGTTGCGCAGCTTAGCGCTTCAAACGAAGAGGAGATGATCGATGTAACCAAAGCGCTGCTCTCGTACATCCCCCAAAACAATCTTGAAGATCCGCCCTCCTATGCGTGCGCAGACGATCCATACCGGATAGCTCCTGAATTGGACGACGTGATCCCGGATTCACCGAGCAAACCGTACGACATGCACGATGTTATCGGCGCGGTAGTCGATAGCGGCGATTTTTTTGAAATCGCACCCCTTTTCGCGCAAAACATACTTACGGGTTTCGCGCGCGTCAATGGCTCGTCCGTCGGAATCGTCGCCAACCAGCCGAGCGTGCTTGCGGGAGTGCTTGACATCAATTCCTCGATCAAGGCGGCGCGCTTCGTGCGCTTTTGCGATGCCTTCAATATCCCACTCGTTACGTTCGTGGATGTTCCGGGCTTTTTGCCCGGTACGGCCCAAGAGTTCGGCGGCATTATCAAACATGGAGCCAAACTGCTGTACGCCTTCGCCGAAGCCACCGTGCCGAAAGTGACCGTCATCACGCGCAAAGCATATGGCGGCGCATACGATGTCATGGCGTCTAAGCATATTCGGGCCGACATCAACGTCGCGTGGCCCACCGCCGAGGTAGCGGTGATGGGAGCAGAGGGTGCTGTAAAGACCATTTTCCGACGGGACATTTCGAGCGCGGAGGACGAAGAAGCGAAACTCAGCGAACTCATCGCGGACTACACCGATCGCTTCGCCAACCCGTACATCGCTGCGGAGCGCGGTTACGTCGATGCAGTCGTGGAAGCGCGCATGACTCGGCGCGTCGTGTCCCAGTCGCTGGCAATGCTCGCCAACAAACGCGTCGAGCGGCCCAAGCGCAAGCACGGCAACATCCCCCTATAGCGCCCGTGTCACCGTGAGCCTCTCGAAGGGCCGTGCTTCGACAAGCTCAGCATGACATTTGCGGACTCCGCTGGTATGTTAGCAGAGTGAGACTGCTCGAAGGGAAGAAAGCTTTAATTACCGGCGTCGCTAATCGCTGGAGTATCGCAACGGCGATTGCGCGACAAATGTACGAACATGGCGCGCAACTGGCGTTCATCTATCAAGGAGACCGCGTAAGAAGCGAAGTTGAGAAACTCGCTGACGATCTTGGCGGCGGTCCGGTTCTGGAGTGCGATGTGACCTCGGATGAAGCACTGCGCACAATGAACGACCGCTTGAGCGCTGATTTTGGAACAATTGACGTCCTCGTTCATTCCATCGCCTTTGTAAACAAAGAAGATCTTATGGGCAAGGTATACGATACCTCGCGTGCCGGATTCGCGCTGGCCCTCGATATTTCTTCATACTCCCTCATTGCGCTGGTGTCTGCACTGAAAGACACGCTGAACGACCGCAGCAGCGTCATGGCGCTCACGTATTACGGTGCTACCGCTATCGTACCCAATTACAATGTCGCGGGCATCGCCAAAGCCGCGCTTGAGTCGATCGTACGATATCTGGCATTCGATTTAGGGCCACGTGGAATTCGGGTAAACGCCATCTCAGCCGGCCCCATAAAAACCGCAAGCTCGCGTCAAGTACAAGGCTTTGGGGGAATGTTGGAACGCGTCTCTGCGGCGGCTCCTTTACGCAAAAACGTTACGGCCGAAGATGTAGCCAAGACTGCCGTGTACCTGGCCTCCGACCTATCAATGCTCGTCACTGCCGACGTGCACTTCGTCGATGCCGGTTACCATGCCATGGGAATGTTGCCTGAACCAAGCAGGCAGTAAGCGCTCGGCCAACCGTGCCACGCAGGGCGAAGAGATTGCAGCCGCTCTTTGCGCAGTAATCTCCGCCGCGCAGCAGCCGCAAGTTCTGATACGACCTGCCCCCTGGAAAACCGCTATGCGCCACCCCGAGCTGGAAATCGACGAGCTTCGACCTCTGATTTCCGGACGTAAACTTGTTTAGCAAACTCTTAATCGCAAATCGCGGGGAGATTGCCGTGCGGGTGATGCGAACGGCGAAAGAGATGGGCCTGAGCACCGTCGCCGTATACTCGGAGCGCGACCGCGAGGCAATGCACGTGAGGATGGCGGACGAAGCGTTTCTCCTGGGAGAACCTGCGCCGGCGTCGAGTTATCTCAACGTGGAACGGATCATGCGGGTCGCTCAGCAGTCCGGCGCACAGGCCGTTCATCCCGGTTATGGTTTTCTTGCCGAAAACGCTAATTTCGCCCGAGCAGTCATCGACGCCGGGCTGGTGTGGGTTGGCCCGCATCCCAAAGCTATCGATATTATGGGAGACAAGGTCCGTGCGCGCAACGCGATGCTGCAAGCCGGTGTCCCGATCGTTCCCGGCAGTACGGCTGCGCTATCGGGCCTTTCCGAGGCACGGGAAGCCGCACGATCCCTTGGATTTCCTCTAGCCCTCAAAGCCTCGGGCGGCGGAGGCGGCAAGGGTTTGAAAATCGCGCGAACCCTAGGCGAGCTTGAGGCAGCGTTCAGCACGGCAACACGCGAGGCGCAAACGTATTTCGATAATCCCGCAGTGTATGCCGAACGCTACTTGGATAATCCGAAGCACATCGAATTGCAAGTGTTGGCAGACAAACACGGTAGTCTCGTGCACTTTGGTGAACGGGACTGTTCTCTTCAGCGCCGCCACCAAAAAATATGGGAAGAAGCCCCGGCCCATATCGAGCCGGGAGTGCGCCGCGAGTTACGAGAAACCGGCTTAAAAGCGTCGCGGGCGATCGAATACGATAGCGTGGGCACGATCGAATACCTCGTTTCCGGAGATGATTTCTATTTTCTGGAAATGAACACGCGAATTCAGGTCGAGCACACGGTGACCGAAATGATTACCGGTTTTGATTTGATCCGCGAACAGCTTCGCATCGCAGCCGGCGAGCGTTTGGGTTACACTCAGGACGACATACGGTTTTTCGGCCACGCGATCGAAGGGCGCATCAATGCAGAAGATCCGGCGCGCAATTTTCGACCGAGCCCGGGAGTCGTGAGCGCGTATCGCGAACCGGGAGGGCCGGGCGTGCGTATTGACTCTGCCGCTTCCATTGGGTTTTCCGTTGCTCCGGACTACGACTCAATGATCGCCAAACTCGTCGTATGGGCCCCGACGCGAGACCACGCTTTGGCGCGTCTTCGGCGCTGCATCGAGGAGTACGTAGTCGAAGGGGTACCAACGACGCTCCCTCTCTTGCTTGCGTTGAGCAACGAACAAGAAGTGATCGACGCGGAGCATGGAACCGCGACACTTGAAAATTTCACCACGCACCGATTTTCCGCCGCAGAGGCGCGCAACGATGCGCTGCCGACAGAAGCCTCGAATAAAAAACCAGAACAAATCATTCGCGTCGAGGTCAATGACAAGCTCTTTCGAGTTCGGTTACTTGACTCGCCTCGAACCACCGGCGCAACCATGAATTCGGAAGCCCCCCGTCTTGCGAACAGGGCAAAACGCCGTAAGAGCGCTGCGGGAAATGAGATTCAAGCGCCCATGCACGGCATCGTAGTTGCCCTACTGTGTCATCAGGGATCAACCGTGAAGGAAGGACAAGTAGTGGCGGTGATCGAGGCCATGAAAATGATGAACGAAGTACATGCGCACAAGGCAGGGACTGTGGCAACGGTTCACGCCGGCCCTGGCGATAGCGTTGAAGCGTTCTCACCGCTCGTAACGTTAGAATAAATGGCGCGAGACACGAACGCTAGCGGCATCCCTTTATCGCCGATGTACGAGAAGTTCGTCGACGCGTACGATGAAGGGCGCCCAGGGACTTTTCCGTACGTTCGTGGGATCCACCCCGAGATGTACCGCAAAAAATTGTGGACGATGAGGCAATATGCCGGCTTCGGCAGCGCAACTGAATCCAACCGGCGGTTCCGGTATTTACTGGGTCGCGGAACGACCGGACTTTCGGTGGCGTTCGATTTGCCCACCCAACTCGGTTACGACTCGGATGCCCCGGCAGCGAGCGGAGAAGTTGGAAAAGTCGGAGTCGCGATTGACAGCGTTGCGGACATGGAAGCGCTTTTTGCGGAGATCCCGCTCGATAAAGTCACAGTTTCAATGACCATTAACGCTCCCGCATCCATTATTCTGGCAATGCTGCTAGCCGTAGCCCGCCGCCGCGGAGTGAGCTTTGCCGACTTGGGCGGCACGATCCAGAACGACGTGCTCAAAGAGTACGTCGCGAGGGGAACCTACATTTATCCTCCGGTGCAGTCAATGCGCCTCGTCACCGACGTCATGGCGTACTGCGCGCGAGAAGTTCCCGAGTGGAACACGATCTCAGTTTCCGGATATCATATTCGTGAAGCCGGCTCCACCGCGGTTGAAGAGGTTGGGTTCACGCTCGCCAACGCAAAGGCGTATCTGCAAGCCGCGCAAACGGCCGGTCTTCACGCCGACACCGTCGCGCCCCGCATGTCGTTTTTTTGGAATGCACACAACGATTTTTTTGAGGAGATCGCCAAATTCCGAGCGGCTCGATACGTATGGGCACATATTGCGCGCGACGAATTCAACTGCAAGGATCCGCGCTCTGCCATGCTGCGCTTCCACGCCCAAACCGGGGGCTCAACGCTAACCGCGCAGGAACCTGGTAACAACGTCGTCCGCGTAACGATTCAGGCACTGGCCGCCGTGCTCGGCGGAGCGCAGTCAATACACACCAACGGCAAGGATGAAGCGCTCGCCTTGCCGACGGCAGAATCGGCCCGCCTCGCACTGCGCACGCAACAGATAATCGGGTACGAGAGCGGCGTCACCGACGTTGCGGATCCCGTGGGCGGATCGTACTATCTGGAGACGCTAACGGAACAATTGATCGAACGGGTGCGCGGCTTAATAACGCAAGTTGACGCACACGGCGGAAGCGTTGCTGCAATTGAAACGGGTTGGATGCAAACGCAGATATCGGACTCGGCGTATCGCGCGCAGCAGGCGATCGAACGCGGCGAAACTGTCGTTGTGGGGTTGAACCGGTTTAACGAGCACGGAGACGATCCTCCTATGCCGCTTCAGCGCATCGATCCGCGCATAGAACAAGAACAAGTTTCTCGCTTGGAACGGTTAAAGACGGAGCGCAATAGAAACGTCGTGCAACAACGCCTCCAGAATGTGCGTCGAGCAGCTGCCGGGAACGAAAACGTAATGCCGCATTTCGTTGAAGCGGTCGATGCAGGCGCTACGCTAGGCGAGGTGTGCAACGTACTTCGCGAAGTTTTCGGCGTGCATCGCCCCGCCGAAGTCGTCGCATGACGATCGATCACGTGGCCATCGTGGTAAAGGACTTAGAAAAAACGGTTCGCCTCTACACGGACGTCTTGGGCTTCACGGTCGTTTATCGAGAAATGATTGAAGACCAGAACGTTGAAGCCGTCGGGTTGCGCGCGGGTGATTCGATCATCGAGTTGCTGCGGCCGCTTTCCGAACAATCGCCCATTGCGGCATACCGTGGCGACGCACAGACTAAACTGCATCACACCGCATACCGCGTCGATGATCTTCGCGGCGAGCTCGCCCGTCTGAAGAACGCCGGCGTTCGTCTCATCGACAACGAACCACGCCGTGGAGCACACGGAAACATGATCGCGTTTTTGCACCCCGCGAGCACTGCAGGTGTCTTGATAGAGCTATGTCAATCTCGCTAGCAGCCCGCCCAGCGTAAAGCGTACATGGGATTTCCGCACTGATGAAAGACTGGTTCGTTCAAATTTCACGCGGCGTCAGTAACAGCATTGCGCACCCTGCCGCTACGGCGGCGTGCATCGTCGCCATCGTCGCATGGGGCTTGATCGGCCCCCACTACCATTTCGCCAATCAGTGGCAAACCCTGGGGAATCTGGTCCCCAACATCATCGCGTTGCTGCTGCTTTTTGTCATCGCCGGCGCACAAAGGCGTGACACAGAGGGGCTTCACCTTAAAATTGACGCACTCATTGCCGCGAATCCCAATGTGAAGAACGCCATAGTCGGTATTGAATCCGCTACCGAAGCCGACGTAGAACGGGCCAAGGAACATATTTCAGAGATTGTCGAAGCGGTGGAAACCGCCGAACACGCGCGTTCTTAACTTTTTGGCAGCAACCTGACGTCCAACTCGGTTTCGAAGGTCCGGTCCCAAGGAAGCGTCATCACTAGTCCGGCATTCCCATATTGGGGGTAGATGCGTTCAAGCAAACTCAACGCCCGCGGCCAAAGCAGCTCGCGATTAGCAAGATTCGTACCAACCGCAGCGTCTGAGAGCAAATAGGTGTGGTCGTTGATTCCCTGCGCGTCCAACCGAGCGATGAGTTCGGGTCGAACGAACGCATGGAAAGCGTAATCGTCAATATACCGGTCAAGCATGAATTGCGCGTGCGCGACGGGATTGTACTTCCCGGTTCTTCGCCCCACCGCCGCGGCGATTGCTTCGGCGAGCGCCGTTCCCACCGTGTTTGCGGCCGTGTTCCACGAAGCATACGCATCCAGCTTGTCAGCAATCCCGGCATTTATGAGTGCGTCCACGAAAGCCGTCTGAAGGTCGTACGTATTGGCTAGAAACGTCACGTCAGCCACGGCCGTTCCCGCTCGACGAGCGCGATCGGTGATCTCCGCAAGGAACGCGGAATCGTCTCCAGCGTTGGTGGGAGGAACGCGAACGTAGAGAACGATATCGCCATGACGGTCGTTACGCCGCGCGCCGCACAAGGAAATCAAACTGTTGACGGTCACATCAATGGGTGCGTACTCTAGCGGATCGTTGAACGTTGCGCCGTCTGCGCGTGAGTAACGAACTGAAACGGATGGCGTCCAATCGACTCCACGCGCAAAGGCCGCGGCAGTCAGCGCCATCCCAAGCTCGTCGGCGCCCGGTTCTATCGAGGTGCGATCGGCAATCCCCAGCCGCGCGACGGCATCGTTCAGCGCGCGCAGGTCCCGCAGATGCAACCCTTCGGGACCGGCATCATCTTGCCCAAGCACGACGCGATCGACCGTGCCCTGCGCCGCCATGCTAAGAACGTACAAATCTACTTGCCGATTTCGCTCGCGCGTCTGCAGATAGGTATTCAAGAGCGACGTTCCGATCTGCTCGCGCAAACGTTGCGCCGTGGCCGTCTGCTCCGCCGTCCGTGGCGGGTCAGGTAAATTCGCGTACGCTTGCAGCTGCGCTACGTGTGGACCGGCAGCAAAGAAATCAGCGGCGCTTCCAATTGAGGGAACGGCGGTGGGTGCGAGGCGCATGATCGTTCCAAACGCCGCAATCCACGAAGATGGTTTACGTTCGTGCAAGGCTTCAAGAACGCGCAAGCGGCTTATAGCATCGCCGATCGAGGTTCCGGGGACTCTGGACGTAACCAGACCGCCATACGCGAGCATGTCAGTTGAAACCACGAACGCATCCGCCGCTTGAGTTTGAGGGGACTGCAGCCAGCTGCGAATCGCTTCGGGATCGCCAGGGGAGAGGTACCGGCCGAGCAGACCGCGCGGCGGCATCGCCACGTTCTCACCCGCTATCGCGCCGAGCATTGCCGGCAGTTGACGCGTAACTGGACGATCGTCAAGTGGAATAAAGACGACCATGGAAGACACGCGCTGCGCGCCGGCGCACACCAGCGCGGCCACGCACAGAAAAAACGTCGCGGTTCTCATTGCGACGTTTTTTCGTTTTCCCTAAGTGCTCGCCTGTTTGGTCACCACGGCTTGCTAGGTTTTAAAGCCGTAGAGTCCGCGGCCTCTCGGATTCGCAACGAATACCTTGTACGCGTGGCGCACGCCAAGCGATTGAGTAAAAATGACGTGTACCGGGGTATTTGGCTTGAGATCCTTTGATTGGTACGTGCGGCCGTTGCTAGCGCTGATGATTTTCGGAAAACTTACGAACGACATGTCGCTGGGGATACCGTCGATGCAATGAACGCGCACGTTTATCGCGGAAACGTGACGGATATAGCCGTGGCAGTCCTTATAACTACCACCTACCGGGGTGCCGCGATTGACGGTTGCCATCCCCGGCAAGCTGGTCAAGCCCACTATCGCGGCTAAGGTGAACGAAGCAAAAAAACGCATTATGAATTCCTCCATTTGCTATGGTACCCACCGCGCCACTCCCGCAAACGGGATACGTTTACCCTTCCAGCACGGCGCGCAAAAAGCCGCCGTGTTCGCTTAGCAGTTGTTGCGCTTTGCGCGCAGAGACGCGGCGTCTTGCCATCACAACCGCTACTTTCACTCGTCCGCCCGCCTCA
>JALZBG010000133.1 GCA_030947645.1 Vulcanimicrobiota bacterium
TTGCTCGCTTTTGATCGCGTCCGCGGCCACCGTGGTTATGGACAAATCCTCGCTCGAGCTTGAGTGAAGCAAGCCATACGCGAAACGTCGTGGGAGCTCAGATTCTCGAATGCGGCGCGCCTTGCAGCGCTCGATACTCGAATAACGTTCTCCCGGATATATCGTTTTCCACTGTGGACGGTTCGATCGTGCACCTTCCGGTCAGTGAATCGAAACAGTGTGCTCGGTTATCGCGGCTTTTGGCGACCCGTTTTGTCATCGACAGTTAGTTGACTCTGCGCCCGAGCCGTCGACTTGAAGAGGCTAACGTGGCGTACCTTTGCGGCACACCTTGCCGTGTCATAAACCTACCGCGCCATGCTTCCGTACATTCGGTTCAAGATAACTCGCAGGAATCCACCTTGCAAAACAAGTGTGAACAATACGGTAGCAAAAACTACATCGATGATTGCCGCGCGATCATGGAATTGTGTCGGTAGAGAAAAGGCTAGCGCCAGTGGCAACGCCCCGCGCATTCCCGCGAGAAATACGGTTAGCCGCCCCGGTATGTCGGATACGACAAGACATGAGAGCCCGACACGAACCAGAGCGACCATCGCCAAAACACATACTATCAGCGCCGGCTCATGGAGAATTCGGGCAGGCACGATAAGCAATCCCGTTGCCAAAAACACTACGGCATTCGCCATGTATGCCGCTGCATCCCAAAAAATTTGAACATGGCCGCGGTTACTCATATGCGGTCGTCGCCGTAAGAGTAACCGCAGGGCGACCGCCGCGCTTGCACTCGCGAATATGCCCGAAAAACCGTAGCTGTCGGCGGTCAGGTAAGCCAGGTAAGCGAGAGCGATCGTGCCGGTGATTTCATATTCAGGCGAATCCGTACTGGATAGCAGGAGCCAGAGCGGAAAAGCGCATGCAGCCCCAATGGCGGATCCGAATCCAATTGCAATCAGTCCGTGGCCGGCGTCGTGCGTCCACGATATGGCCCCCGAAGTAGCCAACGTTACAGCGATCGAGTAGAGGATGACTGCGACGCCGTCATTTGCGAGTGATTCGGCCTCAACGATGGTCGTGATTGCCTTGGGGACTCGAACGACACGAAATATTGCAACAACGGCAACTGGGTCAGTCGCAGCCACGATTGCGCCAAGGACCATAGCTGACGCAAATGGTAGAATCCCGCCCCAACTCAACAATAGAGCAACGACGAGAGCCGTTAATATTGTGCCTGGAAATGCTAGGCCGAATATACGCAGCGCGTTTTTTTGCAGTTCCGTTAGATCAAGATGCCAAGCGGCCTCAAAGATGAGCGGTGGCAAGAACATGAACATTAGCGCCGGCCCAAAGCTGAACGGAATATGTACATGCCACATAAACCCGGAAATTACACCTGCGGCTACCAAAAGGACCGCAGCGGGCAAACGCAGGCGTTCGGCAGCGATGGAAACCGCAAGAGCGCTCCCCAACAAGACTATGAAGTGCACGAGGCCCCGTGCAAGCTCGTTCTCGATCAGGTAGTCCCCTTGGGGAATGTCTTGTACAGAACCGATCTGCCTGACGTTCTAGGACAGAGAGGCTTCCACTTCGCGGCAACCTTCTCGCTCAACGGTGTTGAATTTCTGGATTACCTATTCCCGCGGGTGCAAATCGGGCCTTCGGAATTGTCCCGTTGCTACTCCACTGCATTCCATCGAAGCCCGTTCCCGGCCCGAGTTGCCGCCAGGGCGGCGGAAATTACTTTTGGCTTCATGGATTTTACTCCAAGCGGTCCGATCCTCGATCCGAGCGTTTCGATATCGGCAACATTTCGGCTACGCGATCGCACCGAACAAAATTTACGACGGCTATCCGCAATGATAACGCGATACCTTTGCGCGTGTGGTTCTTTATGGCGGCATCTTTGGTAGCGATCTTCGGATCCATCCTGGGAATGCTTTTTTGCCTCGCTTTTCCTGGCCGCATCCTTACTTGCCATGCGCAGAGCTTGACTGACGCGTCTCTTTACGGTATAAACGCCTAGCGTCGTCTGCGCATACCGACATGGCGGGTCGGAAAGGACGGCGATCTTTAACATAGGGGTTCTCATGCTTACCGCCCGCGACAGCATTTTTGCATCGCAAACTTTCCGGCGCTATTTCATCGGACAAGCATTCAGCTACGTCGGCGACGGCTTGCGCCTTATCGCGATCCCATTGCTGGTCTTCCATCTCACGAAGTCGGCGGTATCGCTTGGATTCACATATGTCTTGGAGATCCTGCCGTTCGCCCTAGCAGGCCTTGTCGGCGGCTCCTTAGCAGACCGGGTCGACCGCAAGCGGTTGATGATATGGTGCGATTTCGTGCGTTTCCTAATCATCGTCACCTTTGGGGTCACATACTGGACGAATACCATGAGCTTGCCGCTGCTGTACGGCGGTATCGTCGTTCTGTCGATTTGCGCGGCGCTTTTTCTGGGCGGGCAATCTTCCAGTATTCCGTATATGATCGGTCAAGACCGAAGCACCAAAGCCGTTGCCGCGCTAATTGCGGCGGAACAGGCGTCGAACTCCATTGCGCCGCCGCTTGGAGCCGCATTGCTTGGACTGCTGGGGCCGGTCGCTGTATTCGCAATAAACGCCTCAACTTACCTAGCTTCCCAGGTCTCATTGCTCTTGGTTCCATCGCTGGGGCCTGAAAAAACGGACGGCTTCCCGGACGTCTCGCGTATTGCGAAGGATATCGGTATTGGATTCCGCTTCATGCTCGGCGACCGGTGTATGAGAGCGGTTACGGTCATGAGCTTGTGTCTGAATACCTTCGGGTGGATGGGAATGGCGGTTGTGGTTCCGTTTCTCAAGCGTGATTTCGCAGCGAGCGATCAACTCGTCGGAGTGTTTTACGGAATCGGGAATGTCGCCTGCGTTGGTGGCGCGCTCTACGCGGGTCGAATGTCGGAACGCTGGACCTTCGGCCGCGCCCTTACAGTGGCGTACGTCGTTGATGCACTTGTTTTTCTTCCCATACCGTTCACACATAGTTATTGGCTGGCCGTCCTGTGCTGGGCGCTAGCTAACGGAGGAGCGCAGTTCGAGATTACACAGATCGTCGGCTGGCGGCTGCGCATAACGCCGCAAGACATGGTAGGGCGCGTGTTCGGCGCGGTCCGGCTGGTGGCGCTGGGTGGCATCGTGCCGGGCGCACTCATCGGCGGTTATGTGGCGGATCATTACGGCGCGCGGCTCGCCATGCTTATCTCAGCATTCGGCTACCTCGCGATTGCTGCGGTCGCCGTTGGAAGCCGCACCATCAGAGACGAACGTCGATGATGCTACACCAAAGTTCGTCCAAGTCTAGGAAAAGGCGGGGACCTTTAGGTCGCTTTTCTGCAAGCCCGCGTCTGCGCGCAGAGCTGTGACTTTGTCCAGGCGTTCCCATGGAAGATCGAGTTCTGGGCGACCGAAGTGTCCGTACGCGGCGATTTGCCGGTAGATCGGGCGGCGCAAATCTAAGCGGGCGATGATTGCTGCTGGACGCAAATCGAAGTGCTTGATCACAAGCTCGGCAATTTTCGCTTCTTCAATCTTCGCGGTACCGAACGTTTCGACCAGCACGCTCATTGGGTGCGCCACGCCGATGGCGTATGCTACCTGCACTTCACAGCGGTCTGCCAGACCGGCGGCGACGACATTTTTAGCGGCGTGACGCGCGGCGTACGCAGCGGATCGATCGACCTTGGTGGGGTCTTTTCCGGAAAAAGCGCCGCCGCCGTGACGGGCCATCCCGCCGTAGGTGTCGGCGATGATCTTGCGCCCGGTTAGGCCCGCGTCGCCCTTAGGGCCGCCGATCACGAACCGACCCGTGGGATTGACGAAAATTTTCGTATCATCATCTCGCAGCGATGCGGGCAGAACGTGGTTGATGACCTGTTCTGTGACGTCGGTGCGAATGGTGTCCAACGATACTTCCGGGTCATGCTGCGTTGAGATAACCACTGAATCGATACGCACGGGCTTGTGTCCATCGTACTCGACCGTTACCTGCGATTTTCCGTCAGGACGCAGATAGGGCAAGTCGCCGCCCTTTCGAACGGATGCCAAGCGCGCTGACAGATTGTGCGCTAAAACGATCGGCAACGGCATATACTCGGCGGTTTCCGTGCAAGCGAATCCAAACATCATTCCCTGATCGCCGGCCCCAATGGTTTCGTACTCGTCGCCCACCGCACCGGACTTCAGTTCCAGTGAGCGATCGACACCCATAGCGATATCCGGAGATTGTTCGTCTATGGAAACCGAAACGCCGCAGGTTTCCGCGTCGAAACCCACGTGGGATCGGTTGTAGCCGATTTCAGCAATCGTGTTGCGGACGATTTTTGGAATGTCTATATAGGTGGTCGTTGTGATTTCACCGGCGATGTGAATTTGCCCGGTGATCGCGAAGGTCTCCACCGCCACGCGTCCGTTCGGGTCGTCTTTCAGGATGGCATCGAGCACCGCATCGGAGATCGCGTCGGCAAGTTTGTCGGGATGTCCCTCAGTCACCGATTCGCTGGTAAAGAAGCGGCGGTATCCCATCGTCAGGTTCCCTCGGACCAGGACGCCATGTACTTCACCTGCTCCGGCGTCAAGACGTCGATGTTGATGTTCATGGAAGCAAGTTTCAGTTTGGCGACTTCTTCATCGATCTCATCGGGAACGTCATAGACCTTCTTCTCCATCGATGAGCTGTTTTGTGCGAGGTGGGCCGCCGCCAATGCTTGGTTCGCAAAAGACATGTCCATAACCGACGGGGGATGCCCTTCCCCCGCGGACAAGTTGATCAAGCGCCCATCGGCCAGAATGCAGACTTTGCGCCCGTCATGGAATTCAAATTGCTCGACGAATTCGCGCGGGGCCACTTTACTTTTTGCCAGGTTTGCAATCGCTTTTAGATCGAGTTCATCGTTAAAATGACCGGAGTTGCAAACGATTGCCCCGTCCTTCATGAGCCGGAAGTGTTCGCCGCGGATCACGTGGTAGTTGCCCGTTACGGTTACGAACACGTCCCCCACTTTCGCGGCCTCTTCCATCGGCATAACCCGATACCCATCCATCGCTGCCTCGAGGGCCTTGCGGGGATCAATTTCGCACACCACGACATGCGCACCCAACCCGTCGGCGCGCGAAGCTACGCCGCGACCGCACCATCCGTACCCGACCACCACCAGGGTGCGTCCGGCCAGTAAGACATTGGTTGCCCGAATGATGCCGTCGAGCGTTGACTGTCCCGTCCCGTAGCGATTGTCGAACATGTGCTTGGTGAGGGCATTGTTGACGGCAATGACCGGATAGGGCAGCACCCCCTCCTTCTCCATTGCGTGCAGGCGAATGACGCCGGTCGTGGTTTCTTCGCAACCGCCGATCATTTCGGACAACAAGTGGGCGTGCTTGGTCATGATGGTTGTCACCAAGTCGCATCCGTCGTCCATGGACATATGCGGCTTGCTCGCGACGACCGATTCGATGTGGCTGTAGTACGTCGCGTTGTCCTCGCCTTTGATTGCAAAGGTGGGAATGCCGTATTCGCACAACGCTGCGGCGACGTCATCTTGGGTCGAGAGCGGATTGGAAGCGCACAGCGCAATCTCCGCACCACCGGCTTGCAACGCGAGCAT
>JALZBG010000134.1 GCA_030947645.1 Vulcanimicrobiota bacterium
CGCTCACCTTCGGCGTTATCCTTTGAAGTCAACGCAAGAGAAATGTTACCGGCTTCGGGATCAATCTGCTTGGGCTCACGCCCGTCTGAAGCCATAAACTTGATACCTGCGCCGCTGAACGAAGCATGCATAATCTTGTCGCGAAAATCAGCGGCTACCTCATCGCGCATCGGCGAATCCCCATTGCGTAGCACTTCGTACGTTCCGCGCAGAGCGTGCTTGTAAAACTCCAGCGCTTCTTCGCAGCGTCCATAGAAAAAGATGTACGGGACTAGTTGCATGACTTTGGCTTCGGTTGAGGCGGTCGTAGCTTGGTTCATTTCAACTCCTTCGGGAGGTGGAGCGTGGGGGAGTCCGATTATTGTATAAATGAGACTTGAAAAAGTCAAGTGTTTATCAAATAAGCAAGTTTTGTGGTAGACTGGAGCATGGCGACGCGGAAATACGGACAATATTGCGGATTCGCCCGAGCGTTGGAGATCGTAGGGGGACGATGGACGCTGTTGGTTCTGCGCGACCTCATGGTCGGGCCGAAACGCTTCACGGACCTGCAGCGTGGCCTACCGGGGATGCCCAGCAATTTGCTCACCGAACGGGTCAAAGAACTCGAGCACTCCGGCATAGTTCGACGTCGCGTCCTGCCGCGGCCGACCGGTTCGGTTGTCTACGAATTGACTGAGTACGGGATGGAACTCGAGGATACCGTGATCCGCCTCGGCCGTTGGGGTGCGAAACTCTTGGATGAGCCCCGCCCGGAAGAGATCCTC
This sequence comes from Vulcanimicrobiota bacterium, assembly GCA_030947645.1. Lineage (GTDB taxonomy): Bacteria > Vulcanimicrobiota > Vulcanimicrobiia > Vulcanimicrobiales > Vulcanimicrobiaceae > JALZBG01. The sequence goes on from JALZBG010000134.1 coordinate 768, forward strand.
ACCGTTGACTCGATGATCATGGCGCTGCGCTCGACCTTCCATCCAGAGGCGGCGCGGAGACTACATGCCGGGTACGAGTTGCATTTTGGCGAGATCATCGTCCACGCAGATGTCGATCGCGGCAAACTGCGAGCCGCAGCTGGGCCGCACGCTGCGCCCGATTTAATCATCGAAGCGGGACCGGCGATCAAGGATCTGATGGCCGGTGTTATCCACCCAGCCGAAGCCATCAAGAACGGGAGCGTTCATCTCATCGGCGACGAGAATCTGTTGACGCGCTTTGCGGAGATTTTTCGAATCGAGCCGATGCCGCCGGCCAACGCCAACGCACGGCTCGGTAAGAGGCGGGTGGAAGCATAATCGGGTGGAAGTGCTGGAGACGCATGATGAGGTTGGAGCCCGCTCTACGAGATATTTAGCTAACGCCGGTATGATAGGCGCACTGATCGTCGTCATGCTCGCGGACAGCGCCAGGGCGGCTTCGACTACAGCTAAGCCGCAAGACCAGCAGCCACTGCACAAGATTTCCGCACCTGCCGACCGATATTTTGGCCGGATGAAGCTCAGTTATCTCGGAATCAACAATACGTTCCAACACGCGCATATTCGCGCTGGCGCGTACACCACCGATCCCGACGTGATGCATAAGCTCACCTTTGCCGACGAAGCCCTGCACGACTGGATGAGGCAATTTCCAAACGACCCACACTTGCCGCGGTCGTTCTACCTGGCTTCGGAAATGTATAAGAAGATTTGGACCAAGCAATATCAGGATAAAGCGTGGGAATACATGCAATTGCTACAATCAAAGTACTCGTCCACGTTTTTCGGCAAACAAGTAAAGAAAGACACGGCCAACGGTTTTACGCAACATTATTTCGCAGAGCCGCGACCCTGCCCCACGATCCAACCGTCCGTAAGCGCGTCGCCCTCTGCGAACCTGGAGTCAACTGCTACTGCGTCGCCACCCATCGCGGCGCCGTCCTCGACGCAACCTAAAGTTCAAATCGAAACCCCACCCTGCATCTCACCGGCAACACCGACCCCGTCCGCTAAGGAATCACCGCAGGCTAGTCTTTGAGCGTTTCGGCCGCACTCGACTCCTGAACGCGTACCGGTGGACTCACAATGTCGGTGCCGGCGACAGCGGGATAAACAAAACCCGCAACAATGGCGCCGAGGATTGGAGCGACCCAAAACAGCCAAAGTTGTGCAAGCGCCCAACCTCCAACAAACAGGGCGGGGCCCGTACTGCGTGCCGGATTCACGGATGTATTCGTAACCGGAATGCTGATTAAATGGATGAGCGTCAGAGCCAACCCGATTGCAATGCCGGCAAAGCCCGCCGGCGCACGTTTGTCCGTGGCACCCAAGATCACAATGAGGAACATGAACGTCATGACGAGTTCACATACCAGCGCCGAGAAGAGTGAATAGCCGCCTGGGGAATGATTACCATATCCATTCGCTGCGAAACCCGCGCTCGTGTTAAATCCGGCGGCTCCGCTTGCGATGATATAGAGAACGCCGGCTGCAACGACGCCTCCCAGCACCTGCGCAACAATATAGGGAACAAGATCCCGAGTTGGAAAACGCCGCCCGATCCACAATCCGATGGACACAGCGGGATTGAGGTGCGCCCCTGAAATTGGACCGAGGGCATAGACCATCGTCAAAACGGTCAGCCCGAAGGCAAGCGCTACGCCCGCGAATCCGATACCGACATGCGGAAACTTTGCGGCCAAAACGGCACTGCCACAACCACCAAGCACAAGCCAAAAAGTTCCAATGAACTCGGCGCTCGCGCGTCGGGGAATTGGAATCACTTCTATGTGCCCGGCACGGCTATCGGAACGTCTCTGATGCGCACGCCGTCGGCACTCGCGCTGGAATCCACCGACGCCGTCTCGCTCCTGAGCAGATCAACGTCCTGTGGCGAAAATTTTCCGGACTTAAATTTACCACCGACCGTGGCCAAGCTTCCGGCCAATCCGCCAAGGCCGCCCATTAAATTATGAAGAATGGGATCGTTGCTTTTGCTTGCAATTCGTTGCGAGACCTTAACTTCATGCACCGCGAACAATAGCGCCGCCCCGCCTTTGACAATTGAGCCTACCCGGTGCGGCGCACCAGTGGTAAATTTTCCTTCGCGGTACGGGTTCAACACCCAATGGTGAAAACAAAAATACGCTACTCCAAGGTGCGCGGCGAAACGGGTCTTGTCCAGAAAAGCTGATGATGGGCTCAGCGCGCCGACGACAATCGCCAGCGCAAGAACGATACCAAGCGATGTTTTCGCGAAACTCTTTTGGTTCATACTGATTGCTCCGTGGTCCGCTCGGATCGTGGTTGCCAAATCTGCTGCAAGATCGTGGCCACGACCGTCATGATAATTGTGCCGTAGAGATTGGCGAGCCAGCCGTTGATTTCTCCGTTGTGGCGAAGTCCGGGCGTAATCCACACTGTTAGCGCGAACAGTATAAAGTTGATCACGAAGCTGAACAGCCCGTGCGTCACCCAATTGATCGGCGCACTCAACAGGCGCAAAATAGGTCCGATAATGGCATTGACTAAGCCAAAGACGATCGCGGCGACGATCGCCGTGGACACTCCGGCGTCGTGATTAAAGCCTGGAACATACTTGGCAATAAGATAAAGCACGATGGCGTTAACGACAAAGCGAATCAGCAGATGCATATCGTCCTCCTAGCTTGGCCCAACGTCTTACTTCTTAAGCGCCCAGCTAAGCCCTGGAGCCCTTTGGGCCCAGCACGGTCCGGCACGCTCGATGCCGAATTGGCGGTCATGAGCAACAACATGAAAGCACCTCTTGGAATTGCTGCGGCTTTTCTTTTTATCGCCGGATGCGGGTCACGGAGCGCCGGGTCCGCGCCCCTACTCGGTCCGCCGGGATCGCTTATGAGTTCTGTTTCCATTCCGGCTCCAAGCGGCGCCGCGGCGTGGAAAGTGCGGTACGTGTCAACCGGTCTGGACGGGAAGCGAATCGAGGTCAGCGGTGTCGTCATCGCCCCAAATTCGGTCGGGAAGAATCGACCAATCATCGCGTACGCGCATGGGACGACGGGCATCGCCGAAGCATGCGCACCTTCAAAGCGAGACCCGATGTTCAAATTAATGACGGGTCTACACGACATGATCGCGCGCGGCTTCGTCGTCGCCGCTACCGATTATCCTGGCTTGGGCACTTCGGGCACTCATGGATATCTGGTCGGCATTAGCGAGGGCCGCGCCGTTCTTGATTCGGCGCGGTCTGCGCGCCACATCGCAGCCACCGCAGCGTCCGCTCGATTTATACCGTGGGGATATTCGCAAGGCGGGCACGCCGCGCTCTTCGCAGGGCAACTCGCCGCTACTTACGCGCCAGAGCTACGGATGGTTGGGGTAGCCGCCGGCGCTCCCCCGACCGACCTTCATGACATATTTAAATTTCACATCGAACAAAATCGCAATCGAGTACTGGCAGCCTATATCCTGTCATCGTGGTCGAGCATCTACAACCTTCCATTGCAGCAAGTGCTCGATGCGCGTTCGATTCTCGCGCTCCGCCTGGCTGCAAGGACTTGCCTGGGCACGACGTTGGACGCCGCTGTGGCGGTCTTACACAATTTCAATTTAGGAAAAAACTTTCTCAACGACCGGTTGCACCAGAATGCGGCGTGGAATCAACGTTTCAAAGAAAATGCGCCGCGCATCGTCAGCGGTGCTCCATATTTCGTCGTGCAAGGGATGACCGACACGATCGTGCCGCCGAAAGATACCACAGCCTATGTCAAACGCATTTGTACCAACGGCAATGCCGTAGCATACTCGCGCATCGCTGGCATGGGGCACATAGCTGCGGATAAAGAGGCTGCAACATCAGCAGTCGCCTGGATTGCAAGCCGCTTCAAAGGGGTACGCGCACGCTCGGATTGCACATCTGGAGACTGGCAGTGATTACCTTTGCGTGGACTGAAGGAACCATTTATGAAAGTTGCGGTTGTCGCCGCCCGAATTTTGCTAGGCCTGCTCTTTTTGGTTTTGGCGGCTCGGCGGGGGCGTTTGCGGGCGCCATGATGACATCTCACTTTATGTACCTGGTGTCCGGCGTGCAGGTCATTGCGGGGGTGCTGCTACTGAGAAATCAGTACGTGCCGTTGGCGCTCGTGCTGCTAGCAGCAATGATCGTCAACATTCTCACCTTTCACATCACCATGATGCCGAGCACGCTGTTTCCGATGCCGATCGTGGCGTTAGCGCTCTGGTTTTTCATTTCATGGCCCTTGCGCTCGCATTTTGCGCCACTGTTTGTACGGCGCGTGCCGCTGAAGGCTTCCGAGCCCCAGAGCCAGTCCGGCTAATTGCTGGAAAAATTTCGTCAGTCGAAGCCATGAAGCGAGAGCATCTTCCTTGGCTGCTAGCTGCTATAGCGTTAGCCATACACGCGATTGGAAATCCGCACTACGGCTTCTTCCGAGACGAACTCTACTTCATTATTTGCGGTCGTCACCCGGCTTGGGGATACGTTGACCAACCGCCATTGACCCCATTGTTAGCCGCGGGATCGCAGCTCTTTGGGCATTCATTGTTCTTGCTCCGCCTGATACCGGCGCTCTGTGCCGCAGCGACGGTGTACATACATGCTTGTTTGTGATAGAACTCGGCTGCGGCCCGTTCGGGCAGATCCTAGTCACCCTGGGGACCACGCGGCTACGACGGCCGGGTGCTTGTCGTGCTGAACCGGCAAGAGAAAGAGCTTCGCGCGCGCTGCAATAACGTCTCCCTAGCGAAGATCTTTGCGAACCCCCTAGCTCGCCCATTCGAGCAAGATATGCC
>JALZBG010000135.1 GCA_030947645.1 Vulcanimicrobiota bacterium
ATACAACGCATTCCATCCGTCAAGCGATGGAAGCACAATTTCGGGACGGGGATTTTGACAAAGGAATCACCACGGGCGTTGGCCTGGTGTTTAACGTTTATCGACAACATCTTGGGACGCTGCATGGCGCGGCCGGCGCACCGGCCAATTCGTACAGCCGGCGTCCGGTAAGTGCACCGGCGCAAGCAGGAGGATTTCACTTGAGCTTTTTTTGGTGGATTGTAATCATCGTCGCTGCCTTTTTAATCCTACGCTCGCTGCTGCGCTCGATGTCGGCTCCGCGTATGTCTCCGCCGGCCGCACCTGGAGCTCCGGGTGGTGCGGGATATGGCGGCTATGGATCGGGCGGCTATGGCCCCGGCGGGGGTGGCGGCGGCTTCTTTAGCGGACTTTTGGGCGGCTTGGGTGGCGCATTTCTCGGAAACGAACTGTTCGGAAACCGCGGAGGCGGTGGTATGGGCGGCGGCGTCGACCAAGGCGGAAGCTACGGCGCGCCGGACGCCGGCGGCGCGGCAGATCCCGGATGGGCCTCCGACGCTGGTCAAGCCGACACGGGCGCAGCCAGCAGCGGCGATTGGGGCGGGGGCGGCTTCGACTCAGGCGGTGGCGGGGATCTTGGCGGTGGCGGAGGCGACTCCGGGGGCGGCTGGTAGGTTATTTGGGATACGTCATTTCTCTCGGAATAACGAAGCGGTCGAAGTCCTCTGCCTTTACATGCCCCAAGGACACGGCCGCTTCTTTGAGCGTTGATTTATCGCGGTGCGCTTTTTTGGCGATCTCAGCCGATTTGTCGTAACCGATGTGCGGTGAAAGTGCCGTGACCACCATGAGCGACTCATCGAGATACTTTTTAATGATATCTTCGTTGGCAATCAATCCCTCGATGGCGTGCTCGCGGAACATCCGGCATGCATCGCGCAGCAACGTGGTCGAGTGCAGGAAATTGTAGATCATGACCGGGTTAAAAACGTTCAACTCAAAATTACCTTGAGAAGCGCCGAAGCTTATTGCGAGATCGTTTCCGTACACTTGCACGCATACCATGGTCATGGCCTCGGACTGCGTTGGATTAACCTTGCCGGGCATGATCGAGCTGCCGGGTTCATTTTCCGGCAGCGACAGCTCGCCGATACCGGCTCGCGGACCGGATCCAAGCCACCGAATGTCGTTGGCTATCTTCATAAGGGCGGCGGCCAGCGTCTTGAGCGCGCCCGAGGCAAACACAAAATCATCGTGGGAGGCGAGCGCCGCAAATTTGTTGGGATGTGAACGAAACGGTAATCGCGTGAGCTCGGCAATTTTTTTCGCGGTCCGCTCACCGAACTGCGGATGCGCATTCAAACCCGTCCCCACAGCCGTACCACCAATGGCCAGATCGTACAGATGGTCTAACGACTCCGTGCAGGCCGTCATGGCGCGGTCGAGCTGCGCAACATACCCGGAAAATTCCTGACCGAGCGTCAAAGGCGTCGCATCTTGCAAGTGCGTCCGTCCGACTTTTACAATCTGCGTCCACTGCTTGGCTTTTTCATCGAGCGCATCGCGCAACTTCGCAACGGAAGGCAGCATTTCACCCATCGCTTCGGCGGCGGCCATATGCATCGCCGTCGGGAAGGTGTCGTTTGAGGACTGCGACATGTTGACGTGATCGTTGGGATGAATGGGTTTTTTTGAGCCCATTTCGCCGTCCGACATCTCTATTGCTCGATTTGAAATGACTTCGTTGACGTTCATGTTCGTCTGGGTGCCGGAGCCCGTTTGCCACACGCGCAGCGGAAAGTGCGACTGTAATTTTCCCGCAATAACTTCATCGGCCGCCGCAACAATGAAATCAGCCTTTTCCGGGTCGAGTTTGCCAAGATCGCGGTTCACCAAAGCGCACGCCTTTTTCAGCGTTCCCATCGCTTTGATGACTTGCGTGGGCATCACGTCACGCGGCGTCACGCCGTCGCCTATGTCGAAATTAATGAGCGAGCGCGCAGACTGCGCCCCATAATATTTCTCGGAGGGGACTTCGATGGTGCCCATCGAGTCCGACTCGACGCGGATTTTCGCTCCGTTGCTCGATACGTTGGTGGTCGTCATGCGGCCGTATTTTCGCTTCCAGCGGCTCTTTTCAGCCTCGATTTTTGTCGCACGGCCATCGCGTTAGGACCGCTGGCCGGCCCACGAACGTGGTCAGCGGCTTCCTCGCTAGCGCAACGTGATGTAGGGCGCGATTTGCTCGATGCGCCGATCGGTCATTCCGGCCACATCCGCCAACTCATCAATCGCGCGAAAGGGGCCGTTCACTTCTCGAAAATCGATCAAACGCTGCGCTAAACCGGGGCCGACTCCAGGAAGATCCTGCAATGCCGTCGCGTCGGCAGTATTGATATCGATGGGTCGCCCGGGCGGCGCTTTGCGATGTCTGGAGAGGCTGCGATGCGCGGCACGGTGGTTGCGACGTTTGGCGTGACGCCCGAGCGTACGCGACGTGATGGGCTGCGTCGTTTCACCGCGGAGCGGCACGGATATTTCTTCTCCGTCGGTCAGCAGCTCGGCCAGATTCACGCCCGCAGGATCGGCTCGAACGGTCAGGCCGCCGGCCACCTTCACGGCATCCTGGATGCGAGTTCCGCCCCGTAGGCAATACACGCCGCTACGAGCGACGGCGCCGACCACATAGACGGTGACGGTTGTAATCGGAATTTTGGCTGGGCGTGACTGCGGTCTGGAATCCATAAGGCTCAGCCCCGGCTTGGCTTGATGCTGCGGCGGGTGCAAGGCGAGCGCGCCGGCGATCACGAGCGCTGCTGCTATAAGGTACAAACGCTTCACCGTCGCCTCTCACGCGTTTTGGATCGTGTGGAAAGAGATGCGACTGCGCGCGTCGACTAAGAGATTGCAGAACATGACGCAGGCGTACGATTTTCGAGCAGTAGAGCGCAAGTGGCAAGAGCGTTGGGAGAGTTCCAAACTCTATCGGGCCGTCGCAGATCCCCGCGCGCCAAAATACTACGTCCTTGAAATGTTGCCATATCCGTCGGGCGATTTGCACGTCGGACACGCCAAGAATTACACGCTCGGCGACGCCGTCTCGCGCATGATGCGCATGCAAGGGCGTAACGTGCTGCATCCGATGGGCTGGGATGCTTTTGGTTTGCCCGCCGAAAACGCCGCCATCGAACGCGGAATCGATCCACAAACGTGGACGCGATCCAACATTGCGAACATGCAGCGCCAGATCCGGCTTATGGGCACGGCCTACGATTGGAGCCGCGAGTTTGCGACCTGCGATCCGGAGTACTACCGGTGGAACCAGTGGTTATTCTTGCGCTTGTACGAACAGGGATTGGCCTACAAACGGGAAGCGCCCGTGAACTGGTGTCCGAAAGACCAGACGGTACTCGCGAACGAGCAGGCCGAAGGCGGCGTATGCTGGCGTTGCGGAACCGCGGTCGAGCGCCGCAATCTTTCCCAGTGGTTCTTAAAGATCACCGCGTACGCCGACCGTTTGCTCAACGAACTCAATACATTGACCGGCTGGCCAGAGCGCATTCGTACGATGCAGCGCAACTGGATCGGGCGCAGCAACGGGATCACTGTTGGCTTCGCCGTTGAGAACTCCGCTGCAAAGGTCTCGGTATTCACGACCCGCGCCGACACGCTCTTCGGAGCAACGTATCTCGCCGTGGCCCCCGAACATCCGGTCGTCGAACAAATCCTCATAGCGGCGCCTAACCGGCGCCATCTGCTCGCCGCTTTCGCGCAAAGCCTGCGATCGAAATCCGAGCTCGAGCGCACGAGTCTCATGGAAAAGCAGGGTGTGTTCACCGGCGCCTTCGCCATGAACCCGCTGTCCCACGAGCGCGTTCCTATTTGGGTCACGAACTACGTGCTGGCCGAATACGGAACCGGCGCCGTCATGGGGGTGCCTGCGCACGATCAACGTGATTTTGAATTTGCCCGCAAACATGGCATACCGATCGCTCAGGTGGTTGTGCCGCCCGGCACTGAGGTTCACGGTCCGCCGCAGTCGGCGTATCTCGAGGACGGTCGCTTGATTGCAAGTGGTGATTTCAGCGGCATGTCGAGCGATCGCGCGCGCGAGGCTATCGCGCAACGGCTGGAAATGTTGCATTTGGGAGAAAGGACCGTTCATTACCGGTTGCGAGACTGGCTGGTTTCCCGGCAACGCTACTGGGGAACGCCTATTCCGATCGTTTATTGCGACACAGACGGCGAAGTGCCGCTTCCCGATGACCGGTTACCGGTGCTGCTGCCGCCCAACGTGCCGATTACCGGCGAAGGTTCGCCGCTCGCACGCGATACAGATTTCGTGCGCACGACGTGTCCGCGCTGCGACGGACCCGCTCGGCGGGAGACCGACACCATGGACACCTTTTTTGAATCCTCGTGGTATTACATGCGGTACCTCGACTCCAACGACTGCCGTGCACCGTTTGAGAAAACCGATGCCGAGCGTTGGATGCCGGTGGATCAATACATCGGCGGCGCCGAACATGCCGTTTTGCACTTACTGTATTCGCGCTTCTTTTACAAGTTTTTCCGCGATCGCGGCTGGGTGGGCGGCGCCGATGAACCGTTTACTCGGTTGTTCAATCAAGGGATGGTGCTTTTCGGCAACGAGAAAATGAGCAAGAGCCGCGGCAACGTCATTGGCGTGGATGAAACGGTAGAACACCAAGGCGTCGATGCGATGCGCCTTTTCTTGCTGTACGCGACGCCGCCCGAAGATACGATGGAGTGGAGCGAGGAGGGGATCAACGGCCGGGTGCGTTTCATTCAACGCTTGTGGCGCGCGTGTGAACCGCTGCTGGCATCCGCGGCGGGCGTTGCGATGACCGCATTACCGCATGCCCGGGATACGGCGGAAAAAGAACTTTTGCGCGCCGTTCATATTGCTGCAAAGTCAGCGCTCGACGAAACGAATACGCACCGTTTTCACTACAACGCGACGATTGCCAAGCTGGACGAATATCTCAACGCCCTCGTGAACGCCATTAGGGGCCATGGAGAAAGTCCCGCGATCTTGTATGCGGTGCATGCTTTCCCGCTCATCCTAGCCCCGTTTGCACCGCACATTGCTGAAGAATTATGGGAAAGAATGGGGCACGACCAGTCCGTTCACCTGCAGCGATTTCTGCAACCCGACGAAGCCGCGCTCGCGCAGGACGAGATAACCCTGGTAGTTCAGATCAACGGAAAGATACGAGCGCGCGTACAAACCGCACCGAGCCTTAATGAGGCACAGGCCCGCGCCCTGGCCGTCCAACAACCTGCGGTTCGAGCGCAGCTCGATGGAAGGGAGATTCGCAAACTCGTTTACGTTGCGGACAAGCTGCTCAACATCGTCATCTAATTAGGGATGCTGCCGTTTACGCTGCTCCGACGGGGATGTACTTCTTAAAGAACTCGTACGTTTCAAGCATTCCTTCGAGTAAATCCACTTTCGGCATCCATCCCAGTTCACGCATGGCGAGCGCGCTGTCGAATTGCGCCTCGCGAGCGTCGCCGAGCCGTTTGGGTGCGTGTTCTACCGGAGGGCGTGTTCCGGTGACGGTGCATAACAACTCATAGATTCCGTTTACAC
>JALZBG010000039.1 GCA_030947645.1 Vulcanimicrobiota bacterium
AATGAGTTCGTTTACTTCATGACGCACGTGCCGGTGTGGATTGCGTTCGCTCAGATACGGGTCGGCCTGGGAAAGAGCCAATCTGCTCAAGTCGCGCCACGCCGTAGCGCGGGCGAAATAGCGCCGTGCGTACGTGTAGCCAAGCCGCAACGGTGCGCGGCTTGCGCCCACGACGGCAAAATCCGCGGCGCGCGGCGCGAGCGCAATCGCGATATCGCAGCGCCCAGCGTAGCGGTTCCCCAATTTGCGGGGGGGACTATTTGGCAGTAATGTCACGAGCTCATCAACATCTGGGTTGCGCTCCACGACGACCCTATTGTAGGAGCTGCACACGATGCTGATACGTGCGCTTGGGAATGATCTGCGCACGGTGGCGATCGCCGGAGTCGAAAGTATCAGATCCCCTAACCGATCGGTCCGAGAGAGCAGAATATTCACACGCCTCTGCTTGCAAGCGCCCGCTCAAGTTCGTCATAGTACGCTTGCGAAACGAGCATTCGCGCGGCCCACAGACGCTTACCGCGCAGCGGGGTCCGGTCTTGGGGCGCCGACGGAAGTTCGCTAAAGAATCGCGCGGCTTTCACCCCTCGCAGCCACTTGTGCAACACGCGATGCGGAACCGTATTTCCGGTGGCAAGATACGCACGCCAGTGGGGATGTATCGCGACGAGCTGCACGGCCGTGCGGGCTTGCGCGCGAGCTTGTCGTATCATTCGATCGAAATCAGCGCGCTCCAGAGCAGGTTTGTAGTGAAAGGCAATGGCCTTTTTATTGAAAACTGAACGTACTCCCGCAAAGCGTAAGCGTAGTCCCAATTCAATGTCTTCCCATCCGTACTCTGCGAACTCTTCGTTGAATGCCCCCACAGCCCGCAACCGGTGCAGGGGCACCGACACGTTGCTGGTCCAAAAATAGTTCGCACTGAAATCACGCAGTGAATAGATCGGGGGCGGCAGCGCGTCGAAGCTCTGCGTTTTAATCACCGCGCCCCGCACGATCGCCTGCGGATGTCTCGCGTGCCCCCGCAGATGTTCCTCGACGAAATTTGGTACCGGCAGGACGTCATCATCGATAAAAATGATGCGTTCACCGCTAGCCTGCGCGATGCCCACATTGCGCGCCCGGGCCAAGCCTGCATTGCTTTGAGAAATAGCGATGAACCGCACCGGAGCGCGGGATCGCGCCTGTTCGATGACGCGCGCCGTCTCATCGGTCGAACCATCATTGACGATAACAACCTCATAATCGTCGTCTGCGACCGTCTGCTCGAAACAGGCTTCAAGCACTCGCTGCAACAGCTGCGCCCGGTTGTGCGTGCAGAGTTGCAAGGTGGCCCGCACGGGGCGCTCAGCGCTCAAATTGCGAGGATAAGCGCTCGAGAGCGGTCATCACATCGTCAACACAGAGGCTGCGCACGCAGGCATAATCCGGACATGTTTCCATCCGCTCGCGTGGACGGCAGGGGTACGACGGCCGCACGACCGTTACCGCGCGTCCGAGCGGAAACCAACGATCGGGAAAGTCTGCTTGCAGCGGGAAAATACCCACGGTGGGCGTTCCGACGGCGGCTGCGACGTGCATTGGTCCGCTGTGCATCACTACGAAAAACTTGGCGCGCTTGGCAATGGCGGCGAACGCACCGATCGACGTTTTTCCCGCAAGTGAAACCGCTCCAGTATACTGCGCGAGACGCTGCGCGATCTCTCTATCCGCCTCGGAACCGGTCACAAATAGCCTGTAGCCATACCGTTGCGACAAGGAGCGCGTAAGCGCGACCCAACCCTCCAACGGCCAAATCGGGCGCCGCGACGATATCGCACACGTCGGATGCACGAGCGCATACGCACCGGTGCTACCACACTGCGCCCAAATCGCTGCGGCTTGCGCTTCGTCATCCGGAGTCGTTTGAAAGCGCGGTTGCGTGTCTGCGGTATCGCAACCGAGTGCTCGGGCATAATTCAAAAGGATCTGCGTCCAATGCGTCGTCGTGTCGCCGGTTTCACTCAGCACGGGTACGCGGCGGGTAAAAAGTGTCGAATACAGACGGCGGCTTTGACCAACGCGAACGGGGATCCCGGCCAAAAACGGCACGAGGGCCGTGCGTAAAGTGGCCCAGGTCACCACCGCCGCGTCGTAACGGCGGCCTCCGAGAGCGCGCGCCATTCTCCACGCGCTTTCGCCCGTATCGGCGATCACACCGTCAACATCGGGAACATGTTCGAGCGCGCTTCGGTGGCCGGCAAGGGTAAGCGCATCGACCACACGATAGTGACTGTGCAACGCGCGTGCTACCACCGAGGCCAGCAGTGAATCGCCGATGCCGCCTCCATCGCAAACGACCAGCGCGCGGTCTTTCACGCGCGCGCCACAGTTTGCGTGCCGAGCTCGGCAACGCATCGTCCCATAGTCTCCGCGAACGTTTTCGTTTCGGCGGCCGCGGGAAACTTTAGCAGCCGGGTGGACGTTGCCCACGGCGCCCAACGCCGAGCGTACCGCTCGAAATTGTGTCGTTCAAAGACATCGACCACCGGAGTTCCGAGCATTCCGGCTAAGTGAGCCGCTCCCGTATCCGGTGTGAGCACAACGCCCGCTGACGCTATCGCTTCTTTCCAAGGCCCCAGTGCTTGAAAGTATTCCACCCGCAGCGCCGCCTGCCGGGCAATCGGTTCCACCAGGCAGCGTTCCGATGCCGCAGCAACGACGCTCCATTCCCCCAGCGCCTGCAAGGAGTGCAACCAGCTTGCGACGTCTCGCGCGGAACGATTGGGTCCAAACCACTTGTTGGTAAGCTGCAAGAGCGGGCGCTTTTGACGCTGCGGATCGCCATCCAACACCAAGGGGCGCAGGCGGCGGACGTCATGGGTCGGCACGTTCTCCGCGCACAGACCTTCAACGAGCGAAAACTGAACGTGCACTTCGTGCTTTGGAAATTCCGAAAGCGCCGCCGGACGGTAGACCGCGCGGGTGCATTGCCTGCGCGCCCACCATGATTTCAGCGGTTTTTGCCATCCGTTGTGAAAGCCGACTCGCATCGGTATGCGTGCGGACCGCGCGAAGCCATAGGCTTGCGGCTCCTCTGAGGCGATGAGCGCGATATCATACTTCGCTTCGAGAATCGCACGAAAGGCCGGCTCTTGACTTCCAGCGCTGTACCCGTGGTTCGGCCAAGGAATGCGCTGCATGACGTGAACGTTGCAAAAGGTACGATGCGCAAAGATATCGGCATTCACCGTCGTCAAAAGCGCGGAGACTTCGTGACCGGCCGCACGCAAAGCGGCGACCAGAGGGGTGCACGACAGCGCATCGCCGATGCCGTCCAATCGGACCAGTAAGACGCGGCTTATCGCCCGAGCTCTCGCGCAAGTTCCTGCGCATACATTCCATCGAGCAGCCGCGTGCGCGCAAAGGTTCGAATCAGCGGCGGTACGCGCTCTTGAGCAGCTATGCCGGCATAGAACGGGAGCAGCCACGGCGGCGCAACTATACTCGCGCGCAGCAAGTTCAAGGCGTAGGCGCCCGTAGCCAAACGCGCACGTCGAGACCCCGTCTTGCGCACGAACCGTACCGCCATGTGTGCTTTTTCGACGGCCTTCTGCAGCGCGGCGTCCAGGGACGCTTCATCCGGCGGTTTGATGTGGTACAGAAAAGCGGCCCACGCAAATTTTCCTCGCGCGCCCTCCTCGCGTAGCCGCAGGCCAAGCTCGGTGTCTTCCCAACCGTACAGCCGGAATTCTTCATCAAAACCACCGACGTTGAGAAAGGCTTGACGCTCGAGCGAAACGTTGCACGTGCATAAAAAGGCACGCGAAAAGTGCGCCGGCGTCGGTTTGCGTCGATCGTGATAGGAGGGAACAGTGACGATTGGCCCGGACACGATGAGGTTGCGGGTCGTATGGGCGCGCTCGTGGGCTTGTAAAAAACCGGGCGGCAACCACACATCGTCATCAACGAACAAGATGATATGTCCCTGCGCTACCGCTACGCCGCGATTGCGCGCCGCAGCGCGGTTCGGACGCTCTTCAAACACATATTGCACGGCTGGCTGCATCGACTCTCGAGCGTCGCGCACGACTTGCGCCGTGCTATCCCTCGAACCGTTGTCGACGACGATTACTTCATATGAGGGCGCGCGAACTTGCTCCGCGAGCGACCGTAACGCCCGCTCCAAGTAGTCAGCGCGGTCTTTTGTTGGGATAACGATCGAAAACCGCACTAGCCGACGCGCCCCAAGATTGCAGCGCTCATGCGCTGCGCCGCGCCCGCATGCGGTTCGTACAAACGCCCCAATTCGGCCGCCATCGCAAGCAGGCGCTGCCGATCTGCGTAAAGCGCTAGCGTTTTGCGCGCCACGTATCCAGGCGTAAGCGTACTGCGCAGTTCCGGAATAATTGCGCGCCCGGCATCGATGTTTGGTTGAGCTAGGAATGAAAAGCGCTTTGCTGCGGCTAGCACCGCAGCCCGCTTTAAGGACGCTCCCACCAGTGGCAAGCGGTCGAGATACGTTAGCGGCCCGTTAATCGCTGCCAGCTCCGGAGCGTTGAGCGGGATGCAACTCAAAACCGGCACCGAGAGCGCGGCAAGTTCAATGGTTTTCGTTCCGGGGATCGTCACAACCAAACGCGCTACTTTAGCGGCCGCCAAACCGTTGCGCAAGACGGGAAAGCGAAAGCTCCCATCCTCAGACTCGAGATAGGCTTGCCCCGCGTCGACTGCCAGCCGGCCTTTGCGCGCGTAGACGCGAGGGTCGCCACCCGACTGGACCGCGCGTGCGATCTCTGTTAGCTGAGTAAACGGTGCTACTGCAAACGCGATTGGAATGCCGGGATCGGTCGCACGAATCCTCATCGCTGCGGTAAAAAAGAACGGAATCAGCTGCTCCACCTCATACCTGCGGGATCCCGGCATGATGAGGATCCCGTCACGCGGTGCTGCGTGCTCCAGAGGCTGTTGCGATTCAAGCAGCGCCCCATCGATCGCCAAGTTCCCGACCTTCCTAATGCGCTCCGCGGGGACGCCCCACCGCCGCAGTTGGAGTTCGTTGGCGTCATCTACCGCAAACACGGTTTCAAACAAGTGACGGTAGCGCTTGCGGGAAAATTTGTATGCCAGCGCGCGTCCTCCGAACCGGCGGTGCAGCCGGGCCGCATGCGCTAAATCGCCACCTAAATAATGCACGCAATCCACGCGCTTAGGCAGCGCTGAGTTTTTTAAACCGAAGGCTGCGCGCAGGTATTGCTTTGGTGGATGCACGTGAGCGCGCGGAAACCACATTCGGGCAACCTCCGCTTCGCGCCCCGTTGCGTAGTCGTCGGGCACCACAAAAACGTGCGCTTCCAAATTCCGCTCCTCGTCGTATAAACCGTGCAGCAATGGACGCAGCCAGCCGGCGACCTCTCCTGGACCGTTAACGGTAAACGCGATGCAAAACGGCACGCCGTCACAGCCTGGTGACGATGCGGGCGATGATGTCGGTGGTGCTTTTTCCGGCCACGTGCGGCGCCAATAAGATACGGCCGCCGGCAGCCAGCACGACGTCGCGCTCGGGAAGATCTTCTTCTCGATAGTGCGAGCTTTTTACATGGATGTCCGGTTTGAGACTATCAAGCAACACTTCGGGGGTCTGTTCATCGAAGCCCACAACCGCATCGATCGTCCGCAGAGCGCACAACACGCGCGCACGATCGCCGAAGCTGACCACCGGACGGAATTCACCCTTGAGCCGGCGCACGGAATCGTCGCTGTTGAGCCCCACGATTAACGCATCGCCTTGCGCTCGAGCCCACGCAAGATATTCCACGTGGCCGGCATGGACGATATCGAAACATCCGTTCGTAAAGACCAGGCGCGCTCCGCGCTTGCGAAGACGTTCCCGCCAAGCGATTGCATCTTGCTTCGACAGCAGCGCGGAAAAAAAGTTCTCAGGCATGTCCGTGTTCGACCAGCGCCAAAATTTCGTCCGGATGAGCGGTCGCCGTTCCCAATTTTTCAACGACCGCACCGGCCGCAAAGTTTGCCAATTGAAGCGCGAGATCGACGCGGGCACCCGCCGCTAGCGCGAGCGTCAACACGGCGACGACCGTATCGCCGGCACCACTAACGTCAAACACGGTGCGCGCGACGGAAGGCACCCGCAAGTGCTCGCCGTCGCGACCGAATAACGCCATGCCGCGTTCCCCGCGCGTGATGACAACGTAGTGGCACGCTAACCGCTCCAGCAGCAACGCGCCGACCCGTTCCAGGGAAGAATCGTCGATGATGGGGACGCCGGTGGCTTGCGAGGCTTCCTGCGCATTTGGAGCGACGCAGCAAACGCCGGTAAACACGTCCAGATTCTGCGGCTTGGGATCGGCGATCACCAGCGGAGCGATCAACGCTGCTTCCACGATGTCTCGCGAAAAGATGCCTTTGGCATAATCGCTTAAAACGACCGCGTCGCTTTGGCGTGCATGATCTTCAACGAACCTTGCCACGCGCATTCGGTCCGCCGATCGTAGGGGCTCCACGGACTCCCAGTCCGCGCGGACAACCTGCTGGTTGTGTGCGACGATGCGCGTCTTGCGGGTGGTCGGACGGTCGTCGACTCGCACCAACCCGTTGCGCTCGACGCCGATGTCGTCGAGCAATTCCCGTACGCGTGCCGCGAGCCGGTCCTCGCCCGTCGTGCCCACAAGGGAAACCCGCGCGCCGAGGGTTCGCAAGTTATTTGCGACGTTGCCCGCGCCGCCTAACGTGAAGGAATGATCGTTGACCGCAACTACCGGGACCGGCGCTTCGGGAGAGATGCGCGCGACAGTTCCCCAAATCCACTCGTCGAGCATGATGTCGCCGATGACCAAGATACGGCGTCCGGACATCTGCGCAAAGAGCGAGCGCGCGTCCGTAGGCGCAAGTACGGATTGCATTAGTGTGCCGGCCCGTACATAGGGTTACACGCGGAAAAGCGCCGAGCAACTGTCACGCTACGTACCGGTCGGTGCACTACAAAAAGAGTTTCTGCTCGACCAAATCGCAGATGATATGACCCATGGTTATATGCACTTCTTGAACGATCGCCGAGTAACCGGTTGGACCAATCAAAGAGAGATCGGCCACTTCGCAGACTGGGCCGCCGCCGTTCCCGCTAAAGGCAACCGTAACCGCGCCACGTTTTTTGGCTTCTTCTAGCCCGAGCCTAATATTTTTTGACGTGCCGCTGGTCGTTATGCCGATGACGACGTCTCCAGGAACGGCGAAGGCTTCAATTTGACGTGCGAAGACCCGGTCATATCCGTAATCGTTGCTGATTGCGGTGACGGCCGAGGTATTCGTTGAAAGGGCCTCCGACGGCAAGCCCCGCCGTTCTCGAAGAAACCGCCCGCTGAACTCGGCGGCCAGGTGCTGCGCGTCTGCGGCGCTCCCACCATTCCCCATCCACAGCACTTTGCGACCGCTTCGAAAGGCAGCCACCATGGCCTCGACAATGCGCTGAACTTGGTGACGGTAATGGGGTGCTTCGATCAAACCGTGCCGGTCGGCCAGCAGTTGCTCAAAATCACGTTTGCCCTGAACGTCTACGGTTCGATCCAAAACATCTCCTCACCGAGTGATACCAATTCGCCGTTTTCGGGAATAATGCGCGTAACCACCCCGGCGTAGTCGCTGGTGATTTCATTCATCAACTTCATCGCTTCGAGAATGCACAGCACTTGTCCGACCGCCACCCGATCTCCCACGTTCACGAAGACTTCTGCTCCCGGCGCGGCCGACCGATAGAAGACTCCAACGACCGGTGCTGTCACACGCTTGGCATTATCGGGAGCGCTCGGCGCAGCACTCGCCGGTAGCTCTGGTTTTTGAGCAGCAACTGTCGCTTGGGCTTCCGGTTGCGGTGAAGTTGTCGAGTCGCGGCGTACCAACTCGAAGGTTCGTTCCCCGACGCGCACTCGCAAAGCGTCCAAATCGTGCTCGTGCATCAATGAAAGCAACTCTTGCAGCGTCTTAAGCTCGTCCATCGATCCCGGCTTCAACGAGCGACCGCACAGCGTCTGCTGCGCGCACAAATGGCAGCCGGCGATCTTCGCGCGTTAAGAGGTCGCGCAACAGTACTTCACCGGCCTCATGTTCTTGAGCGCCCATAATGAGTGCGTGGCGCGCGTTTTGGCGATCCGCCGCCTTTAACTGTGGTAAGAGTTTGCGGTCATCGTAATCCATGAAAACGGGGACTCGCAACGTCCGGCGCAATTGCGCGAGCAGCGGAAATAGGGCTTTGCGGGATTGCACGCCGAGCGCGATCAGTGCAATGCCGCTGCGTTGCGCTGCGCGCGATTGCGGCGCAGCATCGGAAATCATCAAGAAGCGTTCCAGTCCCAGAGCGAAGCCCGCCGCAGGCGTTGGGGGGCCGCCTAACGAGCTTACCAAATCGTCGTACCGCCCCCCGCCGCAAACGGTACTCTGGGCGCCCAGCGTACTGGAAACGATTTCAAAGACCGTCCTGGTGTAATAGTCCAACCCACGAACGATCTTGGGGTTGAGGCGATAGGGAATGCCGATAATGGATAGCGCTGTTTTTACTTCCTCAAAATGGGCGCGGCATGGCTCGCACAGAAAATCTACGAAAGCTGGAGCATCATTCAAAAACGATTGATCCGCTTCCGCTTTGCTGTCCAGAATGCGCAAGGGATTACGTTCCAAGCGGCGCTGGGAGTCGGCGGTCAATTGCCCATAATGCGGTTGAAAATGTTCGAGCAGTGACTGCTTGTAGCGTGGACGGCACGCGGCATCCCCGATGGAATTAATCTCTAGCGTTGCCCCGCTGACATTGTATTGCGCGACTAACTCCCAGGCGAGTTGAATGATCTCAACATCTGCAAGTGCGTCTTCGAAACCGAAACACTCGACCCCAAACTGATGCGATTGCCGTAAGCGTCCCGCTTGCGGGCGTTCGTAGCGGAAAATTGGGCCGAGATAATACAGCCTGCGGGCGCCGGCGGCGAGTAGATCATGCTGCAAGAGCGCGCGCACGACGGGAGCCGTCCATTCAGGCCGTAAGGCCATGTGGCGCTCGCCTTTATCTTTGAACGCGTACATTTCTTTTTCGACAATATCGGTCGATTCTCCGACGCCACGTACGAACAGTTCGATCGCCTCAAATATCGGCGTGCGAATTTCTGCATAGCCGAAGCGGCGCGCAAGATCATGAATCCTCGTTTCAAGCTCTTGCCAGCGCGCGGACTGCGGGGGAAAGATGTCTGCCGTTCCGCGTGGGGCTACCAGTTTTATCATTATTTCTTTCGTGCGACCGTGATGCGTAGGCCCCTACTCGTCTGCAGCGTCCTAGCAATTGCGACGGTTCCGCCCGCTACAGCGCAGGCTGCACTTGCAACGGCAGCGAGCACCTTGTTCGAAAGTATGCCGTTTATTCTTGCCGGCAGCGCAATCGCAGCCACATCGCCGGCGTTGGGGCGCCGGCTCGTCGCGATGTTGGGCTGCGGCTGCGGGAGTGGACCCGCGGCGCGCTCGCTGCCGGCTGCTGCAGCTACCTGGTTGATGCTTGGTCCAGTGACCGCGCTGGCACGATTCACTGCGGCGTTTTTCATGGCGGAAATTGCGCTTCGCCCTTCCCGAACGTCATGCGGACATGATGGCGCCGACGATATCTTGACCGTCCTGCGACATCTTCTGCCATACGCAGCATGCGCGGGAGGGCTGCTCCATATTGCTTCAACGTATGTCGACAACGCAGCGCCTATCGGCGCGCCGCTCGCGTTGGCGGGGGGACTGCTACTCGGTTTTTTCACATCACCGTGTGCACTGGGAACCGTAGTCATCGCTGCAGCGTTGTGTCGGACGCAACCGTTGGCGGCGTTGGGTATCCTGAGCGTCGGCGGCATCGCGGATGTGAGTACCCTGCGCCGACCGCAAGCGCGCGAAGCTTCGCACGATTGGCTCGCATATGTTCTTTGCGCGCTCGCCTGCGCCGGCGTGGCGATGCGCCACGGCGACGCTTTAGTCCATCCGCGTTTTACGCAGCCGCTTTGGGCATGCGCTGCCTCATGCGCGTATTTGTCCTGGCGTCACCGCTCTGCCAGCGGTGGCGGATCGCCAAGGCTTGCGCCCACGGTCATGCTTGCAAGTCTGCTGGTCGGCGCACCGGCACCATCGTACCAGGCGACCGAAACGACGATCACCAACGCCTTCGCGGGCGAACACCTGGATTTCATCGGAATGGTAACTAACGCCGGCGGCCGCTGCGCTTTGGTGCGCTATGCGATCGTGTGTTGCCGCGCGGACGCGCAACCGATTGTGGTGCGTCTACACGGACGCACCCGGCTCGCAACGGGAAGCTGGATGCGCGCGTCGGGAACCTTGGTCGAAGCAAATGGCGAGCTTTCACTGCAGCTGCAGCGTATCCGGCACGTCGCCCCTCCGGCCGATCCTTTTGTGTACCGCTAAGGAGTCGTCGGACTTGGCGATTTTCCGATACGGCGCCAAATTGCATGGGACCGACAACAACACCCTTCGACAGGCTCAGGATGACATGGGTACTTGATCAAAGCATCGCTCACGCTGCGCAAGCTTGTGTCATGCCGAGCTTGTTGAAGCACGGCGTTTTTACTTAAGCGGCTATCGCGGTTCGAGTAGCTCCACCGGGATGCCGTTGGGATCTTCGACGAACGCAATGGAACGGCCGCCGCCCGGCGACTTCTTGGGCCCTTTGACGATGTTGATTCCCTGACTGCGAAGCGTATCGCACATCGTTTGCAAATCACCGTCGACCTCGAGCGCCAAATGTTCGTACCGATTGCCGACCTCGTACGGCGGGTGCTCTTCAAGATCGTAAACGAGCTCGATGTAGCTATTCCAATCCGCTCCAACGAACGCCATGTCCGCGTTGCCCGGGTAATGGTGAGGACCACCAAGCAATTTTAAGCCAAGTTTTCTTGTGTAAAAGTCGATTGATTCGTTCATATCGTTTACAAATATCGACGTGTGTAAATAGCGCGACATTATGCTCCAAATTTGGGCTCAGTGCAGAAAGTACCGGTACGTTGAAAAAACCAAGGCGATGTTTGCGTCGTCGGCAGCTTGGATCACCTGTGCATCGCGAATCGAACCGCGCGGGGCAATGATTGCAGAGCAACCAGCTTTGGCTGCTTCCTGTAAGCCGTCGGCGAATGGAAAAAATCCGTCGCTGGCGCACGCCGCGTCATGCGCGCGTTCGCGGGCGCGCACGCCAGCGATGCGCACCGCGCTCACACGGTTGGTTTGTCCAGCGCAGATCCCCACAGTGACTCCATCGCGCACCAGTACAACCCCGTTACTTTTGACGTGCCTCACAACGTCCCAAGCAAAAGCGAGATCTTCCCATTGGGGTTGACTTGGTTGACGTTGCGAAACTACATGCCAGGTTTCCGGTGGTGCTTTTGGATCTTCTTCGTCGGCTAGAACGCCACCGAGCGCGCTGCGCAAACGAACTTCGCGGGCAAGTTGCTCCGGCAGTTCTTTCGCATAACGAAGAATTCGTAGGCTTTTCTTTTTTTGTAAGCATTCCAGAGCCTCGCGATCGTATTCCGGGGCCGCTACAATTTCAAGAAAAAATTCTGCCAGAGCCCGCGCGCTGGGGACATCCAGCTTCCCGTCGACGGCAACGATCCCACCAAACGCTGATACGGGGTCGGCTACGAGTGCCTCATGCACCGCCGCTGCAACGCTGGATCGTTGAGCCACTCCGCAGGGCACGGTATGCTTCACAACTGCGGCTCGAAAAGCAGGCTGTTGGGTGCGGCCCTCGCCGGCCCCGTCTTTTAGGCGCGCCAAGAGTCGCAATGTGGCGTCTACATCAAGCAGGTTATTGTAGGAAAGTCCCTTCCCCCAGAGTTGCTCCGGCAAACGTTCCCGGTGGCCCAGATAGAACGCCGCGCGGGACTGGGGGTTCTCTCCGTATCGCAACGGCGTTGCAAGGGGAAGCGTGAGGGTCAGCGATCCTGGTAAGTCAGCGGGCAGCACCTCACCTTTGCCCTCCAAATAATGCGCGATCGCCGCGTCGTACTGGGCGGTTCGTTCAAAAGCGGCGATGCCCAGACGCCGCCTGGTAGCCGCATCAAGTGCATCCGGCAGCCCCCGCACGAACGTGTCATATTGCGCCGGATCACTTAGTACCGTCACGTGCTCGAAGTTTTTCGCCGCTGCACGCAGCAGGGCAACGCCGCCCACGTCGATCTGTTCGATCGCTTCTGCTGCGTTGACACCGGGCCGGGCAACGGTCTGTTCGAAGGGATACAAGTTGACGACGACCGTGCTGATGTCCGGTATTCTGTAGCGTTCGGACTGGGCCACGTGATGCTCATCGTTGCGGTCCGCAAGAATCCCGCCGAAAATTTTGGGATGCAACGTCTTGACGCGCCCGTCAAAAAGGGACGGAAATCCCGTCAACTCGCCGACGTCGTGTGCTTCAACGCCATGTTCGACCAAAAACGCCAAGGTTCCGGCGGTGGCATAAATCACGACGGAGACCGCGCGCAACGCGCGCGCTAATTCTACGGCGCCGGTTTTGTTCGAAAGCGAAAAAAGCGCCGCCTTATGCAAACGCGGGCTCGCGCCAGCGATCGGAACCGAGCGCAGTTGATACAACCGTACTGACTCCGGGCTCCGCCATCGTGACCCCGTACAATCGATCCGCAAGTTCCATCGTCTTTTTATTGTGAGTAACGAGGAGCATTTGCGCCTGTGCAGCTAGTTCGCGAATCATATCGGAAAAACGTTCGACGTTGGACTCATCGAGCGCGGCGTCGACTTCATCGAGTAAGTAAAACGGTGAGGGACGCACCTTGATCAATGCAAAGATTAAGGCTGCTGCCGTCATTGCGCGCTCGCCACCGGAAAGAGCCGCCAGAGCCATCATCTTCTTACCCGGGGGTTGCACCGATATTTCAATGCCCGTTTCGGCCAATTCGTCAGGATTGGTTTGCCACATTCGAGCTTGTCCGCCGGGGAAGACGCGTGCGAACATTTGGGTAAACGCTGCGCTGACCGCATTGAATGTTGCATTAAACTGTTCTTGGGTCGAAACGTCGATTTCTCGAATCACTTCCAGCAGCGTCTCACGAGCCTTCGCTAGGTCTTGCATCTGCTCGCGCAGGAAAGTTTCGCGGTCGGAAAGTTCTTCACGGTCGGCTTCCGCGTTTAGATTCACGCTTGCCAGTCGCGCTAAGTCTTCGCGCAGCTTCGGTAGCTCCGCCGCCGCGTCGGTTTCGTCGTTTGCATAGCGCGCGTCAACGTCCTCACATTCGCTCTGCGTCGCGGGATTTTGAGCAAATGTGGCCACGAGCATACCCAACTCAGCTTCGATTTCCGCCAACCGCGTACGGTCACGTTCGCCGTCAGACGCTGCTGCTCGCTCGTGCAGTTCTGCTGCAGCGGCCATGCGCTCTAACTCTGCTATTTGTGCGTTAACTCCATCGCGCTCG
>JALZBG010000136.1 GCA_030947645.1 Vulcanimicrobiota bacterium
GTCTATAACAATGGTGACGTGAGGCGACCCATACTGCAGGCGGCCAAGTAAGTCAAGATTGAGAAAACTCACGCCCGAAAAGTTCGCTTCCCAGCCCATAACTCGGTCCAGTTCGGCCGGGTGCCCACACGATTCGTGGATTTGCAGCGAAACCTGCGAGCCGCCCAAAACAACGTCAAACTCGCCCGAAGGACATTGCTTCGCACGAAGAAGCGCTCTGGCTTCTTCGCCGATTCGTTCAGCGTGCTCGGCCAGCGCGGCCGATTGCACGACTTCCCAACCTCCGGCTTGATAGAGGCCGATATCGCCCGGGAAGGTCCGCGTTTGTGCATCGCCGTCCCCAACGGCCATCGCAGCGATACCACTGCCGGTTTGGCGGATCGATTGCTTCAGGCGCGAGCCCGTGCTGCTGAGAAATGATTTTTCGGTATGCCACAGATCCAGCCAGGCTCTGCCGACGCTAATGTGCTCATCGACATGCAAAAGCTTCTCAGCGTCGAGCAGCAGCGCCACGCGTTGCCCCAAAGGAACGTCGTCGGGATCGTGCTGCATTTGGGTGGCGAACGTATCAACATAGGTTTGACTCGGAGGCTGGCCAAAACGTTTGCGGGCAATTGCGGCGCCTGCGCGAGCGATGTCAACGGCGCGTGCGGCAGTCGCGTCGACGCCACGAGGGCTCATCTCGGCGCCCGCCGCAAAACCCCAGGCACCGTCGACGAGCGCCCGGATACCATAACCGCTGCTGGTGGAATCTAAGAGCGCAGCCACCACGCCGTTGCGCACTTCGATGCGTTCCGTGCGAGCATCCTCGAAACGCACATCGGCATAATGCGCACCTCGCGAATTTGCGGTGTCAAGCGCGCGCTCGCCCAGAGAGTCGTAAACCATTCTCGCCTATTGCGGCAGAAAAACTATTTACCTGCGACCAGCACGCGGACGTCGCGGAATGCAAGCGAACCTTGTGTATGAATCGAGGCGCCTCCAAGCTTGGGCAAAACATACAAGCTGTGAAGCCGTAACGGCGGAGCTGCGGCGGCAGGAAATAACACTTCTCGCCGTCGCCAGCCTTGCCAGTTAACGCTTTGCGCAATGGTGAGCGGAATACGCTCGTTGATGCTATTTGTAAAGGCTGCGCGCAACGCTGCGCCGGAAGCGTTTCCCAACACATCAATGGAGAGTCCAACAGCGTTATCGGGAAGCATCAGCGTACCGTTCATGTACGCTGCGCGTTCGCTCCCGGTGAAGTCGTAAAGGAGCTCGATGCAATCGGCGCACCGCGTTCCAAACTCGAGCGCTCCGTTGCTGCCCGCCGGAATGCTGGCAAAGATCCAACGCGTCCCAATCGCAAGCGGTACTTCATGGCGTCCGACGGGAACCACGACATGCGCCTGCGCCGCAGCGGCCGTCACGCTGACGAGCGAGTTTCCCGCTGAACCTTCAAAAACGCCGCTCGAATCTATGGTCCCGCTCGTAGCGTGCCACGGCAAGTGCGCCGGGAGAATGACCGGAAAACCCGAGCGGTCGAATGCGCGGGCGGTGAATTGTATGGAGGCATGGGGCTGGGGATTGGGCCGTGCCGGCGTTATCATTAGTTGTGCGATGTACTGAAAGATGTGCACCGGAACATCCGTCGTAATGCGGCCGTGTTGCACGCGCAGCGCTCCCCACTGCGGCTTCCCGGCGGTAAAGACTCCCTGCGACGAAAAATTTCCCAGGGAGGCGGGAAGCGCACGCACGTGTGCCGGCGTCCCCTGCGCCGAAAGAGCGTGTCCGGCAGCGTCGGTGAGTGAACTGCGCAGCGTCACGGAGGCGCCCGGCAGCATGCGAACGATCGCCGGACGCACTACCAGACGGGATGCGGGCCCGCGCGGCGCTTGACTATACACGAACAGACCGTCTCCCACGGCCCGCTCCGTGCCGTCTGAAGGCACATTGCGAACGCTCGAGGCAGGCTCGCCCAAGCGGCGAGTCACCAGCGTGGAGGATCCTCCGCCGTCGAACGCCATCCCTTCGGTTGCATCAAAAGCACGCATTAGCGATGCAAATTCGGGACGCGTCACCCCAATGGAATCTAGCGGCTGACGCCCGTCAACCTCGAACAGCAAAACAGTTCCGTCGTTCTGGGTTGCGGCGCCGGAGGCCGGGATGCGCGTGTTGCGCTCATCCGGCGCCGGAGCGTCGGGGTCGTCGTAGTACTTTCCATCGTGTAGCAGGAGCGGACCGCCGCCGACGGCCGCGACCACGTCATCTAGCGCAGGATCGACGGCAGAAGAAATCGTTACAACATCTCCAGAATCCGGTGTGCCAACAATTTCTTGAGCCGCCGGCCCCAGTGCGAGCGCATATCCTGCAGCATCGCTTGAGGTGCTCTGTTCGACGGTCGCGATTCTATAGCGTCCGAACGGATTCACAGAGCCAAGCGCAGTCAAATGCAACAGCAAAACTCCGTTCACCGAGGGCAACGTTCCGAAAGCCGGCGTGAGCAGCGACGCGCCGCCTTGCGGCGGAAACTCATTGACTGCAGTAAGCTGTATCGGGATGTCGTTGATTTGTGCAGTCGCATAGAAACGGTACGCCGAAAAACGGACCGTGCGACGGCGGGTCACGGACAGCGTTACGCGCTTGCTGGGCGTGCGCACTAGACTGCCATCCCGAACCACGATTCCCAAAGGTTGATAGGTGTTGTTGATGTCAAAGTAATCCGCGTTGATTCCGGCAACAGCCCCTGTCCGAAGCGCCATCGAGGACACCGTTTCGCCATTGGAAATCAACCGGTCGGACGCGATCACCGGATTGAGGCGGATGCTTTCGATGTGTGGATCAACGGAAATGACGTGCACCTGTACCGGACCGCTGCTGGTAGAGATACGGTATTCACCGTAGGTAACTCCCGGCGCGACGAACTCGGTGTTCGCAGCAACAGCGAACACAAGCGGAAACGGCGCCGGGGGCGCTAGGTTGAAGGGTAGGGACGATGCCACGCTCGTGCCGCTCGTTGCAGCGATCGACCACAACGTTGCGCCGGTCAGGGCCCGTCGCAGCGCAGCGTTCACGGAGTAATGTCAACTCCAAGCGGGTATCGTACCGTTTCAAACGGCGAACCGCGCACGGGGAGCAAGGTATCGAGATTAAAAACTGCGAGCTTATCGGCGAGCGCGCACGGAACGTAGAGCCGCCTGCGAAGCGCATCCACGTGCGGACGCCATGGAACACCACAAGCTCGTAACGCCGCGCCGCGCCGTTGCAGGGTTAGAGCATCGAAGACATACACCGCGTTCGCGTTTTCATCGGTGACGAAAAGCCGGTTCGTGCGTTCGTCAACATCGACTCCAAGCGGAAATGGCAACTTCTCCGTTTTCGCAATGATTGGCGCACCCGGCCTGCTGAGATCGATCGCTGCTGCAAAACCTTGCTTCGGCCCGCCATTCGACGTTTGATTGGAAACGACGTACAGCAACCGCCGCCTCGTGTGCAGGGCGATACCAAACGTTCGCGCGACTGCGCGGATCCTGCGTAGGGGTGCAAGCGTCGTAGCATCGACTTCGAGTACGGTAGCATCGTTGACATTGCCGACGTACACGCGGTTGTGCCGCTCGTCTATGGCCAGGCCTTCCGCCGTGCGTCCCGTTCTGATGCGGCGCACTGTGTCGCCACGCAGTTGCGTAAGGCCGCCCCACCCGTCGACGTCACGATTTGTCACAAAGACGGTCCCCGTTTGCCGTGCGACTCGAACTTCATTGCCGAGCGGCACATTGCCACGAGCAGCGATATTCCACGGATTCCGCCGAGCGCGCCATAGCGTATGCGTCGTGGTCGCCGGAACGTAAAGTGAACCGTCGGGGCCGCTCGCGACGTCGCCTGCGGCGCCGGGAATCGGTGTCGTCCCGAACAATTTCAAGCTGTCCAGACGATGTAAGCCCAGCCCCCCATAATAACCGGCAACGGCGAGCAGCGGAGCCTTGGGGGCAGGCGTCGGGACGATAGTAATGTTTTGGGAAACGCTTACGCCGACATTTGCGGCTACGATGGCAGTTGTGAGCGGTTCGCGCACGTTGGTAGGAGCGATGAAACGGTCGCCGTCGATGATTCCGGGACCGACGACGGCGAAGAGCGAACCCGATGCGAAGCTGTCGCCCAATGGAACGATGCTGCCGCCGATGAACGGGCCCTTTAGCGCCGCCAGCTGCAGCCGAACCGAAGGTCGCTGCTGTTCCGCTGGATGGGGTGCTAGGCCCGCAGCGCACACAGAGAGCACGGCGACCAATGCGTTGCGATTCTTTTTACCGGTGAACGACCAGGCCAATGAAAAGAAACACCATTCCGATGGAGGTCGATGCTGCAGCGACGTAGGTTAAGAGCCGGGATGTCGTTAGCGCTGAAATGGAAACAAATACGATTGAAACTTCGAACAGAGTAACGGCCACTTCCAGAACTTCATGTGCCCGCAATGCCTGCTCAGAACGCTCTTGATCGGCAATCGAGTCGCGCTCCAGCTTTCTGGCCGTATCGAGAATGGGCTTGGCTTCGCGTTCTTCCTTTTGTGCGACCGAGCGCAGATGGCGTTCGCCTGCAACGCTGGCGGTAATGTGTGCGTCGGCAAAAGCGGCGTACATGTGGTACTTGATGCGCTTGGCTTCGAAATAGTTGTATTGGTCTGAAGCCTTGGTCTGCGCAAGAATCGCTTCATTTTTCGCAAGGAGCGCGACGGTCGAGCGTTGGTTCGAGAATAAGGTCGCCAGGGCCGCAAACACGGCGATAATGGCTGCTGCAATGGGGATCCAACGGCGCTCCGCTTTGACCGCGTGCTCGAGCCGCTGCTCGGCATCTTCGAGCGCCTTGTGTGCGTTAAAATCTTGGCTCAACGGTTTGCGCTTCTAGTTTCCAGCCCAACACGCGAGAGGCCGTCGAGGATGTCAGTATGCGGTGCAACGAGCGTCTCGTTTGTGCGTACGCCGTTGAATGAAAATGCCGCAAGGCGGTATCCATTAAATGTGCCGCACACAACCGTTCCGTCCGGATCGACTGCATACGCCCGGTGGTGTGCGGTGTCGAGCGCAATGACGTACAAACGCAGTTCAAGCGCGCGCGTTCTTGCGAACCGAATCTGCCAGAGAGACTCGTATTGAGTTTCCCAGACTATCAGTTGATAGCCCGCTTCTTTATAGGCAATGAGGCCGGTGGGGCTAAGCACCTTTTTATCACCGACAAAAGCGGCTCCCACGCCATGCTGGTCGAGTGAAGCTCGGCCAAATTCACCCGGCCCCACGACGATGTCGGCATCCGTATCGGCAAGGATACGAGGCAACGAATTTTTAAAGTACCCGGAATCAGTCACGAGCGCGATGCGAAGCGTCGCGTTGGACTGGCGCCGCACGGGCGGAGAATCGCGGTGAAGCGCAGCCTCCGGCAGTGCGGCGCGTATCTCGAGAGCTGCGCTGAGGATCTCGGGACGGTGTTGCGACGCCAGGCCGATGCGAGAACCGTCGCGCTCGATGATCTGGCTTTTTCCGCAGTAGGCGACACATTGCGCCTCGACGCCAACTTTGTTAGCCGCCACAAACGGCACATTGTTTTCGCGCGCG
>JALZBG010000254.1 GCA_030947645.1 Vulcanimicrobiota bacterium
GCCCCGAACAGGCGCGTCACGCAACAGCCCTCCACTTTGACCTTGTTGCAGGTCGCACCAAGCGCGAACGCCACGCGCCGCGAGTTCCTGGCGCACCTTGGGAACACCGTAACAGCACTCGCGGCCGGGGCGATCGCTCTGCCGCTGATAGGCGGCCCGCTAGGGGCGCAAGTGGCGCCAGGCGCCGCTACCCCAATGACTGTCTATAAGGATCCCGGGTGCGGCTGCTGCAAGGAATGGGTCAAAATCATGACAAAGGCCGGCTTTGCCGTCACGGCGCGCGACACTGTTGACATGAACACCGTAAAAAGTTCAATGGGCGTACCGGACAACCTGCAGTCGTGCCACACCGCTCTCGTCGGCAACTACGTTTTCGAGGGCCATGTTCCGCCCGACGTCGTGCTGAAATTCCTGGCGGAAAAGTTACCGGCGCACGGGCTCGCCGTGCCGGGAATGCCCGCGGGTTCACCTGGCATGGAAGGCCCGACGAAGGACAGATACAATGTGATCCTCTTCGAGCGTTCCGGCAAAACCCGCGTGTACGCGTCGCGCTGAACGTGGACGAAACGGGCATTCAGCGCGCGCGCGAGCGCGACATACCGGACATTGCTGGGCTCAACAATCTGTTCGCACCCGACGGCCTCACGCTTATTCGCACCGAAGCGTTCGTCGCGGCGCACCTTGACGGGTACCTCATTCTACGCGATGCCGAGGAGCAGCTCATTGGCTGCGTCGCGCTCGATGAGTATTCGCCGTCGCTCGTCGAACTGGTTTCCCTGGCAGTGGCACCATCGGCGCAGGGACGTGGGCTTGGCCGAGAGCTCATCGAAGCAGCCTGTATGCTTGCCACGCGCCGCGATTACCCGCAGATCTTTGCAATCTCACTGGCCGATGCGCTTTTTCTGAGCATGGGTTTTGTTGACAGCAACATCGCGCATTTTCCGGAAAAAATTGCGCGCTACACCAAAATTTCCCGTTCGGAATTATCCATCGGCAAGAAATTCTGTTTCGTACGCGACTTGTCCGAGCGAGGTCGACGCAACGATCAGCCTGTTGATGATCATCACGGTGCTGAACAACACGATCGCGATCAACATTTCATCAAAGCCTGAACACACTCATGCCGCAATTTGTCGATCCACGCCTGCCGAAACGAATTGACCGCTGGCGGAGCCCCTCACTCGGTCTCGAGATGCCGATTGTTACCTACGGCTACAACGGGCCCGCCGTACTGCTCTTTCCAACGGCCGCGGCAGATTTTCTCGAAAACGAACGGTTCTACCTGATCAAGGCAATGGAGCCAATGCTGGCGGCTGGCCGGCTGCGTGTGTTTTCCATCGACAGCATTAACAGTCACGCCTGGATGGACCGAAAACTGCGGGTCGCGGAACAGGCGCGCCGGCAGGCGATGTACTCTCGCTATGTCGAAGACGAAGTGGTGCCGTACATCCGGCATGCAGTTGGTGACAGCGGCGCTCGTGCGATTACAACCGGCGCAAGTTTTGGATGCTTTCACGCTGCGAATTCGTTCTTCCGCCGTCCCGATCTGTTTGGCGGCGTCATTGGCATGAGCGGATTCTACGATCTGAATCGCAGCTATCTGAAAGGCTACACCGACGATAACTGCTATTTCAATAACCCAATGTGGTACGTACCCAAGCTCGAAGGGGGCGTGCTCGATACGCTGCGCCATCATTCAAGAATTGCGTTGGTCACGGGCCAGGGCGCATACGAAGCGCCCGATGCGACGCGCGACTTTCACAATTTGCTCGATGCGAAAGGCATTCCGCATATCTTCGATTTATGGGGATACGACGTGAACCATGATTGGCCGTGGTGGCGCAAGATGTTGCCGTACTACCTCGAACGCCTTGGCTTCTAGCTTGTACGCCCACGGCGCGCCCACGGTTAACGCAGCAGAAGCCGGGCTATCTCCCGCGCGGTTGGCGTCGGTTGCGTGCACGTTCGCCGACATCGCTCACGCAATCGGCCACCACATTCAACACAAC
>JALZBG010000137.1 GCA_030947645.1 Vulcanimicrobiota bacterium
AGATCAAGCAAACCGGCATCACGGTAAACAAAAATTCCGGTGCGTTTATCATGGCGATCGCCGTCACGTCGACCAACCCGAAGTACGATTCGCTTTATCTAAGCAACTACGCCGATTTGCGGATGGTGAACTCGCTCAAGCGTATTCCCGGAGTGGGCTCGGTGCAGATCTTCGGGGAGCGCAAATTCGCGATGCGTCTATGGCTCGATCCGCGTAAGTTGGCGAATAACCACCTCGCGGCGAGCGATGTAGTAGCGGCTCTTAGCGAACAGAACGTGCAAGTGGCCGCCGGCGCGATCGGGCTGCCGCCGTCTCCCGCGAACCAGCCATACCAAATCAGCGTCCGGGCCGTCGGCCGGCTAAGCACCCCTGCGGAATTTCGCAATATCATCCTGCGTGCGGATCCGGACGGCGGCTACGTTCGCCTGAGCGATGTCGGACGAGTAGAACTGGGAGCGGAGGATTATTCCAGCCGCCTCACGTTCAACGGAAAGACCGCGATCGGTCTGGGCGTTTTACAACTTTCATCGGCTAACGCGCTGACCGTTTCTAAGGCTGTTCGCGATACGATGCAGAGGCTTTCCAAAGACTTCCCGCCGGGTGTCACCTACAGCGTCGGTTTCGATACCACCGAGTTTGTCACCGAATCGATTCGCGAAGTGCTCATCACCTTGAGCATCGCGGTAGCCCTGGTCGTGCTTGTTATTTTCCTGTTTTTACAAAACTGGCGGACAACATTGATACCGGCCATTACGATTCCTGTCTCATTGCTCGGGACGTTCGGATTGATGAAAATCTTCGGCTTCTCGATCAACACGTTGACCCTCTTCGGACTTACGCTGGCGACGGGACTGGTGGTTGACGACGCCATCGTCGTCATTGAAAACATTTCTCGCTTTATTCAAGAAAAGAAGATGGGCGCTATGGAAGCCGCGGAGGGCGCCATGGCGGAAATTACCGGCGCGGTCGTCGCAACGTCTTTAGTATTGCTTGCGGTGTTTGTCCCCGTTGCGTTCTTTCCCGGCACAACCGGTCAACTCTACAAGCAATTTGCGCTGACCATTGCATGCGCCATCACCATCTCCGCCTTTAACGCGCTGACGCTTACACCAGCCTTGGCTGCACTATTGCTGGGGGGCGCACCGCGCCGTAAGGGTCGCATTTTTCAGGCGTTCAATGCGGGGCTGGCCCGCCTGCGGCAGAGTTACCACAATACGTTGCCAAGGCTGATTTCCTGGCGCGGCGCCGTTTTGGCTTGTTATCTTGTCGCGTTGCTTGTGACGTACGTTATTTTTAGGTCCATGCCTACAGCGTTCGTACCTCAAGAAGATCAAGGGTACTTCATCGTGCTAATTCAGGCACCTGAAGGCAGCTCGCTCGATTATACGACGAAGGTCATGCACACCGTCGAAAAAGACGTGCGATCGATCCCGGAAGTGTCCGCGGTCTTTTCCGTCACCGGATTCAGCTTTACCGGCTCAGGGCCCAATCGCGGAATCATGTTCGCGCGGCTGACACCGTGGAGCGAGCGCCGGTCCGCTGAAGCTTCCCTCGATTCAATCTTAGGGCGATTAAGTTTTGTTTTGTTCAGCATCCCGCAAGCGCAAGTCTTCGCGGTCAATCCACCGCCCATTCAGGGTGTCGGGTCGTTGGGAGGATTTCAATTCGAGCTTGAGGACCAAGGCAACGTCGGTCTCCCCACTCTGATGGGCAGCGCGTTCGGATTCATGCAGGCGGGTAATAGCGACCCGATGTTGCACAACGTTTTCACGACCTTCCGATTAAACAGCCCACAACTTGTCGTGAATGTGGACCGCAACAAAGCGCTATCGGTCGGCGTACCTCTTGCTAACGTTTTCAACACGATGCAAGTGTATCTCGGTTCGGCGTACGTGAACGATTTCGATTATCTCAACCGCTCCTACCGGGTGTACGTGCAAGCCGATGCTCCCTTCCGCTCGACTGTTGCCGATTTGAGTCACATTTACGTCCGCTCGCTTACCAACAACGTCATGCCCCTCACGCAACTCATCACGACGCAGCGGGAACAGACGGCACCGATCATTAGCCATTACAACTTATTCCGCTCCATCGAAATTGACGGGCAACCCAATACCGGATACGGTTCCGGCCAAGCAATTACCCAAATGCAGAACATCGCTGCGAAAGTGATGCCGCCCGGCGTCGGCTACGAATGGTCGGGACTGTCGCTCGACGAGACGCAATCGGGGAGCCAGACGGCGATTATCTTCTTGCTCGGAATCGTGTTCGTGTTTCTGGTGCTTGCGGCGCAATACGAAAGTTTTACCGATCCCCTGGTCATTCTTCTCGCATTTCCCGTGGCCGTGCTGGGGGCGCTGTTAGCGCTTAAGCTGCGAGGAATCCAGAGCGACGTGTACGCGCAAGTGGGCTTCGTAATGCTGATCGGGCTTGCCAGCAAAAATGCTATTTTGATCGTTGAGTTCGCGAATCAGCTCCGTCGAAGGGGTCACGACATTCAAAGCGCCGTCAGGACGGCCGCAGAAACCAGGCTCCGGCCCATTCTGATGACATCGCTGTCATTTAGTTTGGGCGTGCTTCCGCTGGTGCTCGCTTTCGGTGCCGGAAGCGCCAGCCGTCATTCGCTGGGAACGACCGTTTTTGGTGGAATGCTGCTCTCGACTATATTAAACTTGTTCGTCGTTCCCGTTCTGTACATCATCATTGAAACGTTTAAGGAACGGAGAAAGCCGCTGCGCGTCCCGCTGATGGACGCCGTCACTAGCGATGGCCATCGTCAACCCATCACCGCCGATGATTGATCCGGCGGAATTAGGTTGACAGAAAGTACTGGAGCATGTGCGCGGAAGCGTCCGGGCCCTGCGCGAACGTGTACGAACCTTTTGGGCTGCCGCCGCTCCAGCCATGCCCCATCTTTGGAACGCTCCACAACTCGACGCGCACTTTACCTGCAGCATCCTTCCAACTTGTGATTGTTGCGCCGCACTCGCCGATTCGGGCTATTGCGGGGATTGCAGGCAGGCCCAGCAGCGTTAGGAATTGGTTGGCCAATGCGCGCGCATTGGCCGGGGCGACGGTGAGGTCGTCGACACCCGTCCATATGGTGGCGCGCAACCGCTGATAGGCCCAGGGAGGTAAGGCCGGAGCAGCGCTGACTTCCGCCACCTGCGATGCTAACCCATTATCTTTCGACACCGCGGGCGCAAAGAGGGAAAGCCCCGAGGGCGTCTTTACCGGCACGGCAGTCATCAACCGCGACGGCTGAAGATTACCCAAACCAATTCTCTTGAAATTCACCGGCGTCGTGCTGCGCTGGAGGTTGTCGTTTGCGCCCATTGCGGCAAACGCGCTTGCTACGTCGTGGCTGCGGTGCAAGGCCACTCCGGCCACGATGCCAGTGCCGGCGAAAACGTCGGGCGCCTGTTCCCCGAGAATCGCCGCCATCGACGCTCCGGCGGAAAGCCCAACCACAAAGATGCGATTTGCGTCGATGGGATGGCGTCGAGACACCTCTTCAACCAATCGCAATATGGCCGCAGGCTCGCCCCGCTCGCGTCTCTGATGTTCCGGTAGAAACCAATTCCAACAGCCGGAGGGGTTGGCCGCTTTGGTTTGCTCGGGATAAAGCACCGCGGCACCGTATTGCGCCGCAACTTCATCGAGCCGCGTTCCCACCGCAAAGCTTTTTGCGGTTTGCTTGCAGCCGTGCAATGCCACAATGAGTGGTGCGCCGCCGTTGGCCGCCCCCTGCGGCAAAGTCAAGCGATAAGGCAAGGCGCTTTGAGATTGGCGGCGCGTCCTATTCGTCAGGGTCAAAGCGTTCGCTGTAAGTACGTCGTGCAGCGGTACTCGACGGACGAAAACGATTCACAGGGCGTAAAACCGAGTGAAAGATAGAGGCGGTAGGCCGCCTGCAACCGTTCGCGGTCCGTATCGAGTACGACGCGCCGGACCCCGCGGTCGCGCGCGTGGGTAATGACGGCTTCCACGAGCGCCCGTCCGACGCCACGACTTCGAAACGATGGCCTTGCATAGAGCCGCTGAAGCACGATTGACGAGTCATCCAGCGCAAGCGCGACAACGCATCCCGCGACCTGGTTATCGACAAATGCAAGGAAGGCGGCGTTCGGCGATTGGTAGTTCCGCTGTACCTCGGGCAGCGTCGGTTCAGTGCCGTGCCGTAGATCAGGATCCAAATCGCGTTCGTACTCAAGTAGCACAGCGAGAAGCTCTCGAAAACGCTTATCGGTTTCCACACGTTCGATCGTAGCAGACATTGACATATTCTTAGGGTTTCGCCGAGAGCACTCCGTTCAGATCCCTACGGCAGGGTGCCGCCCGACGGCGCGACGCTAGAAACCGGTCGATGAGGGTCGACCGGAGTGAATTCGGGTGGCCGAAAATTCAAGATCAGTACTCTAATGATGCCTGCGATGGGCACCGCAAGCAGTAAGCCCGCGACACCAAGAAGCTCCGCCCCCGTAAGGAGCGCAACCACTACCGCCAGCGGAGTTAACTCAACGCTGCGGCTTACGACGTTGGGCGCAATGACATTGCCTTCAAGCTGGTTGATGACGATGATTCCAACCGTTACCCAAACTGCATTCTGCCAACCGTTGGTGAAGATCGCGATGACAAAAGCGGGCAACCATCCGGCCACCGCTCCCACGTACGGGAAAACATCCAGCACTCCCGCGATAAACCCGATCAGTACCGCATACCTCACGTGAAGGATGAGCAGGAGCGCCGTCACCAGGGCGCCGATGATCAGTGCGACGAGAATCTGGCCTCGGATAAAACCGCCGATGACGGCGTCCAGTTCGGAAAGAATCTTCAAAGTCTTGGGGCGCGCTCGAATTGGAAGCATCGCGACCACGGTACGCTTGAGCGTTGTAGCTTCCATCAACATATAGGCCGCCAGAACCGGGATAACGATAAACAATGCGGCAAAGGAAACGGTTGACAAAAGAAGTCCGAACGTCTTAGACGCCGTGCCCGTGCCGTAGTGTGTTACGAGCGCTGCTATGTTTGCAGGCAGTTGCGCGAGATAATCGCGCGCTCCCGACGGCAGGCGCCGAACGACCGGATTGCGCGGGTCGGCGAGACTCTGCTGCGCGCTCTTTACAAGAGCGGGGGCGCTCGCGCTGAAGTCTTTGACGTTGCCGCTGATTGCTGGGACGATCACCGAAGCGGCAAATGCAACGAGGAGCGCAAGGACGCCATACACCACAGCGATGCTCGCCCAAAGCGGCAGCCGATAGTTAAGGCGCCGCACTGGGGGATAAATAAGGTAGGCGAAGATTACCGAGCCAATGAGAATGGTGACCACCGTCGGTACGTGTCCGAGAAAGCTCCAGCACGCCATCCCGATGATTCCCGAGAGTATAATGATGGCCAGCGTCTTTAACACACGAGTCATCGATTCGTTATTCACGCCCGTCGCTTCGCGATGCCGATTGATTTCAACTTGTTCACACGATCTTATGCGCTCGCTGAGGATCTTAGCGACTCTTTCAATTTTTCTTTTGCGACGGCTGAGCGGGCGACGACGATCGCTATTC
>JALZBG010000040.1 GCA_030947645.1 Vulcanimicrobiota bacterium
CCGATTTGCACCTGGTCACCGGCTCGCCTGCCCTGCGACGTGCGATGTTGAACCTGACACTTTCCCAACAGCAGCCGCTCTATTACCGCAATCTGGCGCATTATAAGAAAACGCTTTCGCAAAAGATGGCGTTGCTGCGCGGTGGTGCATCACCCGATCGACATCTTTTGAGCATTTACAACGCGGAATTGGTCCGTTGCGGCACCGCACTGATGCTGGCGCGCAGCGACTACGTGAGCAGTGTGAACGCCACCGCGCGCAGCGTCCATGAGAAATGGGTGCGTGCACGTGAGATCTTCGAGGTGCAGTATGCGCCCAGCGTGCCGATTGAAGTCCCTGTTTTTGAAGAGCTGGCCGGTGTTTTCGCGGAACGGTTAGAAAAATGCGCATCGTTAGAACTTGCCCGCGCAGCACCGCTGATAGGGCCGCATCGCGACGACCTTCGCCTGCTCCTCGACGGGCAGTCGCTTGCGGCGTTTGGCTCACAGGGCCAACAGCGCACCGCCGTACTTGCACTAAAGGTTGCCGAATATACCGTTCTGCAACGCCGTAGCGAAGAAACGCCCCTCTTGCTTCTCGATGATGTACTTTCGGAACTCGACAGCGAACGCGCGCGGGAGTTCTTGGAAAGCATTGGCAGCTTCGAACAGGCATTCATGACGGCCACTCAGCCCCCGGCCGCCATGCAACCATCCGCATGTTACACGGTCAACGCTGCGACCCTGACCAGGGTTGCCTAATGCTGAGAAGACTGCGCAGCGCCGTCGAGCAATGGGCTCCCTCCACCGGCCGACGGGACCGCATTGATTACATCCTTTGTGCTTGGCCGGCGATCGTCGGAGAGGACGTTGCCCTCCACTGCCGGCCGCTGCAACTTTCGGGCAACACCCTCCTGGTAGCAACGCGTTCGAGTGCGTGGAGCCAACAACTAGATTTTTTGGCACCCAGCATTTTGAGTGCAATCGGCGAGTACGCGGGGGTAAACAGGATTGAGCGTCTGCGATTTCGAGTGGCACCTTTGAAGGCAGCGGTGGTGATCGGACGCCGACAAGGCGTACCGATTCCAGCGCCGACTGCTGCTACGGCGGTTCGTTCACCGAGTGACACGCAAACCGCCGCCGATGCCTTGCGGTTGCTTCGTGAGAGTAGTCTGCAAGCGCAGCGGGCAAAACGCGATGCTGGATGGAAAGAATGTCTTAATTGCCGGGTGTTATTACCCGTGCGCGATGTGTCGTTATGCGCGCCCTGTGCGGGAGCTGCCTGGGAGAAGCGCTACGGCCGCGTAGCGCGGCTGATGTTTGATGCGCCATGGCTGGGATACGAGGGCACTGCAAAACTGATTGAAGGACTGACGCCGCAGGAGTTCGGGGCGATTCGCAAGCGCCTGCTGCGAGACTGGTGGGAGTTCCTTATGCGGGCACAGCGCCGAGCGCAGGTGAGTCCGGACGGTCGCGAACGCCTGGTTGCCAGTTCCTATGTCTTGCTCAAGACGGGGTTCGAGCCTGAAGAGATAACGACGGCCATCGTGCGCAACCTATTAGGAAGCGAATTACACGAACTCTTGTATGGAAATCGGTAGGCTTCCGCTGGCCCGGGATTGCGAAGCACGGCTTTTCGGCAACATCATGCTTGGGCAGGCTCAGGATGACAATCGACAGGCTCGTATGGCGGTGCGGTTCGCCTGCGCAGCGAGCGCCGGTTAACGACGAGAGTGTTGAGCGCCCCCTCCGGGACTGTTGCAATTCGAATGCGCAAAGGGCGCTTAGCTTTGGGGGCCCCGTGGGGCGGGGGGTCCGCCAAGGGGGGAGCGCAGCCGGGGGCGGAGCGCCTTTAAAATGGAACAAAAGTACACGGGCGAGCAAATCGAGGTCTTGAAAGGTCTCGAAGCCGTGCGTAAGCGTCCCGGCATGTATATCGGCAATACGGCGGAGCGCGGGTTGCATCAGTTGGTGTACGAGGCCGTGGACAACGCGGTTGATGAAGCGCTGGCAGGTTTTGCAACGCAGATCCAGGTCGTTTTGGGCAAAGACGGCTCCTGTGCGGTTGAGGACGATGGGCGCGGGATCCCCGTGGACGTGCATGCCGGAGAAAATATGCCGGCAGTCGAGGTCGTGATGACCATGTTGCACGCCGGCGGCAAGTTTGGAAAAGGCGGCTACAAGGTTTCGGGAGGATTGCACGGCGTCGGTATTTCAGTCGTCAACGCCCTTTCAGAATCAATGGTCACGCAAGTCAAACGCAACGCCCATCTTTATGAGATCCAATTTTCCCGCGGTTTGACGACCAAGAAACTGCGGCGGCTGGAGCCTGCGCAAGGGACGGGTACCAAGCAGTGGTTTAAACCCGATAGACAGGTCTTTGAAACCACCGACTTTCATTGGGACATCCTGCAAAAACGATTGCGCGAACTGGCGTTCCTGAACCGAGGCTTAACGATCACCCTGCGCGACGAGCGCGGCGACGACGTGAAAGAACGCGTCTACAAGTACGACGGCGGAATTAGATCGTTTGTCGAGTGGCTCAACGACAAGAAAGACCCATTTCACCCGATCATTTACACAGAAAGCGAACGTGACGGGGTCATCGTTGAATGCGCCATGCAGT
Source organism: Vulcanimicrobiota bacterium (assembly GCA_030947645.1). Taxonomy (GTDB): domain Bacteria; phylum Vulcanimicrobiota; class Vulcanimicrobiia; order Vulcanimicrobiales; family Vulcanimicrobiaceae; genus JALZBG01. Next base: position 2,605 of record JALZBG010000040.1, read on the forward strand.
GGGCCGATACGTATTCGGAATTGATCTACGCTTTTGCCAACAACATCAATACCACTGAAGGCGGAATGCATCTCATCGGATTTCGCACCGCGGTAACCAACGCGGTCAACAGTTACGCCAAAAAGCGCGGCTTCCTCAAAGAATCGGAGGGGAATCTTTCGACTGACGATTGCATGGAAGGCCTGACGGCGGTTATTTCAGTGAAGTTGACGGATCCCCAATTCGAAGGGCAAACGAAGACGAAACTGGGCAACGCGCGCGTTCGCAGCATCACTTACGGCCTTGTCAACGAGCGTTTGGAGTTTTTCTTTGAAGAAAATCCAAAGAACGCGCGCGCCATTATCGACAAGTGCATGCAAGCGTCGCGCGCTCGCGAGGCGGCGAAGAAAGCTCGCGATCTGTCGCGACGCAAGAACGCTCTGGATGGCAGCGGGTTACCGGGTAAGTTGGTCGATTGCAAGAATCAAGATCCTTCCTTGAGCGAGCTGTTCTTGGTTGAAGGAGATTCGGCCGGCGGCACTGCGAAGGGCGGACGCGATCCCAACACGCAGGCAATTCTTCCGCTACGCGGCAAGATTCTCAACGTTGAAAAAGCGCGTCTGGACAAGGTGCTGGGCAACGAAGAAATCCGCACTATGATCACGGCGTTGGGAACAGGCTTCGGCGACGAATTCAATCCGCTGAAGTTACGCTACCATAAAATCATCATCATGACGGATGCCGACGTGGACGGTTCGCACATCCGCACCCTGCTTCTCACCTTTTTCTACCGTCAAATGAAGCGGCTCGTCGAAGACGGGTACGTCTACATCGCGCAGCCGCCACTCTATGGCGTTCGCAAGGGCAAGAAGCAGTGGTACGCGTTCAGCGACGCGGAACTCAAATCGATCGTCGGTACGGCCGATGGAAAAGAATTCGTAGTCCAGCAATACAAGGGGTTGGGAGAGATGGACGCCGAGCAACTTGCGGTGACGACTATGGAAGTCGGGAACCGGCGGTTAAAGCAAATCACCGTTGAAGACGGCGTTGAAGCGGAGAAAATTTTCACCGATCTGATGGGCGACAAGGTGGAGGCTCGCAAGCAATACATTTTCGACTTCGCCAGCAGCGTTAAAAACCTGGACTTGTAGGTCTTGCGGCATCGGCCTCGAGGCAAAGAGAATGGTGCGCAAACGCCTAGTGTTGCAACGACCTCCGCCGGAGGCGCGTTAGCTAGAGGATGTTCGAGGTGGTATTGACGGCGGTGCAGGGTGCAGCGTAAGACCCTATTGCGAGGAGGCGCCATCGCGGCAGCCGTTCTTTTGGTGGCTGCCGTGTTTTGGCATCATACCGTCAGCAGTTTTGTTGTTTCACGAACGGTGAGCTTGATAACAGGGTATACCTTGCGCTTTGGCGAGATGCGCTTGCAACAAGATCACGGCGCCTTCCTCGACGCGCGCGTCAGCAAAAACGGTGAGCCGGTGTTGCAAGCCGCCCGGATTGATGTGTACTACAGCATGCGCGACCTATTTCCCGGAAGCCGCCATCGGTTCGGGTTTCGCGGCGCAACCGTTAACCGTCCACAGCTCACGATCATTCACCATCGCGACGGCACTTATAACGTCTCCGGCGCAGGCGGCCGAGGTACGCCGTCCCCGGGCGCGCGGACAAACGGCACGCCGTTGTCATTTTCGGCGCGTATCCGTGACGGCTCCGCGACGCTCATCGACGAACGCCAGTACTATGCCGAAGCCCGCTTATTACGCGTACACAACATCGACGCCGAACTATCGGTGAAGTCCGATGAGCGCCAGCACTATGTAGTGACCGGCGCTCTGATCGACAAACGCGATCAGCCGTTCAAGGTCGCCGGAACAGTAGATTACAAGCGTGGCTACGCGTTGCACCACTTGAGTGCAGCGGCCATTCCACTTAAAGCGATCGGAAATTACGTTATTAATTCGGCCGCCGCGCGCATTTTAGCCGGCACGGCTAAAAATTTTCAAGCGCAGATTTATGCGCTCGACGTTCGCGCCGGTCAACCCGTGCACTATCATCTGGGTGCGACGGCGAAACTTTCCGACGGTCAGATGTATATCAATGGCCTGGCCAAACCACTGGATTCAATGCACGGCACGCTACGTGTTTTCGAGGGCGGTTTTGCTACCCCGGACCTGAGCGCAACCATCGCCGGCGCGCCGGTTGCCATCGCGGGCGGCATCTATAATTTCGCAGATCCACAATTTCGTTTGGGCGTTCGCGGGACCGGCGACTTTGCGCAGCTTCGCCACATTGTGACCTTTGGCGCGCGGCAGCCGCTTTCAGGCAGGGCGCAGATTGAAACGCTCATCGAGGGTGCGATCGCAAAACCGCTGATCCTCGTTCGTTTTTCTTCGCCCAGTACACAATATGGGGCGATCCCCCTCACTGCGTTGCGCGGTGTCTTTGCCTTGTACGATAACGAAGCGGAAATCATCCCGCTGCGAGCGCAATACGCGGGCGTTGATGTAGTCATGCGCGGACGACTCGCGCTTGGAAAGCACATCCAATCGCACCTAGCGGTACACTTGCGGGGCAACGCAGACAGCTTACCGTATGCGTCCGCGCTTTTGGCCGGACACGAGCTCATCAGCGATGCGGTGATTGATGGTAAAGATACAGCGGTAGGCGCGCACGGCTATTTTGCAAGCGCTCCGGATCCCCGGCTCGCGAACGGTTTGTTCCACGTCAGTAGCCGCGGCGTCGGCACCTTCGGACCGGTTGCAATTCACTCGAGCGACGGCGGCTCGCTGGTAGCAAGTTACTTCATCGACCGCGTTCACAATCAAAGCGCATTCTGGGCTTCAGCGCTCGGCTTGCACGTGCGGGGGGCGGCAATCGCTTCACTGCCCGGAATAATCCTGCCGAGGCTTCCAGTTTTGGGCGGGACCGTCGACGCCGCAGTTGCCGGCGGCGGTCCGAGCGACGATCTCGCCCTTGGCGGGCGCGTCGTGGCTTCGGGCATTGAAGTAAACGGTCTACGTATTAATTCTGCCGGCGCTCGTTTCGCCGGGACGCCGAAGAACATCGCGTTCGGGGAAGTGCACGCCGACGGCTCCTTCGGGACGCTGACCGGATCCGGTTCGTTTTCCGGCGGCGGTGTTGCGCTTCATGGGAATTTTGACGGTTCGCTGGAGTCGCTGTCGCAATTTACCGGCGACATCGGCGCGCGCGGGCGCGTGTTTGGGCCGATTTCCGTGCTTTCCCAGGGTAATGATTTGCTCGTGCAAGCGCAGAACGTGCAATTCGCCGGCGCGAGCATACGAGGAGTCCCTCTTGCCGGGTTTGACGGAACGGTTGGGTACAACGCCGGCCGGCTCGACGTGTATGCGGCGCGCGCGCAAATCGCCGGCGTCTCGGCGGTGGCTGCGGGCCAATTCTCGCGCAACGACCCTGGCAGCAGCCTAGCGTTTTCCACATCCGAGGTGCAAGCGGCAGCGTTTCACGCCCTCGGTGCTCCGCTCAGTGGCGGGGTTGTCTCGATTGTGGGCGCACTCGGCGCTTCGGCGGGTGCGCCGAACTTGAATGCCGGCGTGAGCGTGGCTGGCGGGGTGCTAACCGGTTATCCCGTGAGCGGGAATGCAGAGCTGCGTTTCGCGCAAAATGTCCTTGACGTCCGCGATGGCAACGTCTCGGTCGGAAGTACGTACGGTAGCGTGAACGGGCGCATTGCGAGCCTGACAGCCGGTGTGCCGCAGTACGCGCTGCGCGCAGTCGTTCGCGGTGGTGACATCGTCAAGGCGGGGCACACCTTGCACGTTCCCACCTACGGAGCCACCGGCAGTTTCGACGCCGATCTTGCCATCGGCGGACGCGGCCGAATGCCTTCTGTCAGTGGCCCGCTCAGAATAGCCGAAGGCAACATCAACGGGTTGAACTTTGCCGACGCCCGCGCCGATCTGCGTGCTGACCCGGGCGGGATTTCAGCGCAGAACGGAAACGTACTCGTTGGAGAGACGCACGCGGCGTTCGCCGCGGTAGTACGGGGCAGTACTCGCACGGTCGCCCTTCGCTCGCAGCAGGCCGATCTCGAGGATTTCAACGACTATTTCGACCAAGGCGATACCCTCGCCGGCCATGGGTCGCTCGACCTTCATCTTTCGCAAACCGACCATTCCATCGCAACGAGCGGTGCAATCAACATTCGCAACCTGCGGTATCGGCGCTTGCCGATTGGCGACACGACTGCGAACCTCTCGAGTTTGAAGAACGTCATTACGGGCGAGGTGGCAATCAAAGGCATTGCCGGGGCATTGCACACCAGCGGAACCATTGGCGTTGCGCCTGCGCCGACGCTGTCCAAAACGCTGAATGGCTCACGCTATGCGCTCAATGCAAATCTGCAAAATTTCGACCTGAGTACTTGGCTTCCGGCGCTGGGGTACTTTGCGGTACCGGTGACCGGCCGGCTGGACGGCAGCGCCTCGCTCAATGGGCGCTATCCCCATCTAGCCATCGGCGGAAACGCTCGTTTGGTGGGCGGGACGCTCGGACGGGTTCCGGTGGATGTGCTAACTGTCGCCGCCCGTGCGAGCGGAACGCGAATAGTGGTCACCAGTTTGGACGTACGCGTCCCCGACTTGACGCTGTTTGGAGCCGGCTCCTTCGGCCTGCAACCGAACGACCCGATCGCCTTCGCCGTGCATGGCGTCAGCGGCAACATTCCGGCACTTCTCGGTGAAATTACCGGACGTACCGCTGACGTGGGAGGAACGCTTGAAACCGACGTGCGCATCTCCGGCACCCGCGCGAACCCCCAGATCACTGGCGGGCTAGACGTAGCACAAGCGCGTTTCCACAAAGTCGCCATACCGAGGTTACTGGCTGCGCTGGCTCTGCGCGGACGCAACCTGGAAGTGCGCAGTGCCCAGTTAGCGCTCAACAAAGGCACCGTCTTCTTGGCCGGCTCGCTGCCGCTGCGGGTCTCACCGTTCGGTATCGGTCCGCCCAGTTCGCCGATATCGCTCGATTTTGCCGCTCGAGGGATCGAGCTGGCGGACTTCGCCCCACTTTTGCCGCAAGGCTCGGCGCTGGGCGGCATCATCGACGGTCGGATCGGCGTCGGGGGGACCGCGCGCAGCCCACAAATCCGTGGACGCATGAACCTTTCAGGCGGGAGCTTTACCGGTCCGTTCGAGACGGTCCCAATCCGCAACGCAGCGGCGGTGATTAGTTTTTACCAGACGACCGCAACCTTGGACAGCCTCCACGCCGATCTTGGAGGCGGGACCCTTAATGCAGCCGGAAAGATTGCGTTTGACCGCGGCGCCACCAAAGATCAAGTTACCTATCGCGTGGATGCAACAGCGACCCGCGCATCGCTCAATTTCCCCGCCTACGGACGCGGTACCCTAAACGGCAAACTCGCGGTCGTCAAGAATGGCACCCTTCCGCTAGTCTCGGGCAACGTCACGCTGAGCGATGCCTTGGTCCCTTTTTCGGCGCTCTACAATCCCAAGGGCGGCGGATCCGCCGGCGCATCCGGCGGACCCGCGCTGAGTCTTGGCTTCAACTTGGGCGTTACCGCGGCCAATAACGTGCGCGTGCGCGGCAGCGGGTTAGACATTGGCGCCACGGGACGCGTGCTGCTGGCAGGAACATTGGCTGCCCCCACCCTTGCGGGCCGCTTTGAGTCTACGGGCGGCAATCTCACCTATTTCGACCGCAGTTTCAAGGTCGAGAGTGGCTACGTCGCCTTCGATCCGGCCAGCGGAGTGATACCAGAACTCCACGCGGTTGGGAAAACCCGCGTCATCAATCCAGATCCGGACCCGGCGCGAAACCCCACCGGATCAGCGGAGATTTCCATCAAAGTCGACGGGCCGATAACCAACTTAGCGATCAACTTCGAATCTAATCCTCCCGGCTACAGCCGCGAGCAGATCCTTGGGTTGCTGACCCCACTGGGAGTCGTAAGCGGCATTACGTACTCCGACAATGGACAACCCACGCAGCCCGGCACGCTGCGCGGCGCACCGGCGGAAGGAACGGGGCAGCCCCTGCCGGGTGTGCTGGTAAACCGGCAGACGGGAAACGTAACGGTCGGTCAGGAGGCATTCAGCATCTTGAATGCTCAGTTCACGCGCGGCCTGCTGGCGCCGCTTGAAGGGGCGCTCGGCGGCGGACTGGGGCTTTCGGACGTCAATTTGAGCCTTGATTACGGTGGGGGCTTCGGGTTGAACTTCCGCCGGGTGCTCGCGCGCAATTTTTATGCGCTGTATGGATCGACGTTCGGATACCCGATGCGGCAAACGTTCGGCTTCGAATACCGCCCCAACGAATTCACTGCCGGTCAGTTGTCGTTCTTCACGCAGCAAGGGATTAGCTCGATCTTCAGCAATGCCCGCAATCAAATTTCAACGAATCAGCGCGTGACCGCAGGGCAACCAATCGAGGGGACCAGCGGCTTTTCATTTAGTCTCTTGCGCCTGTTCCCGTGAACGGGCGCCAACAGGAGGGAACCTTCGGGCCCCGAACGTGCGACGCGGGTTGAAACAATGCGTACTCCCCGCGCGTTATTCTGTAGCCGGAGTACCTAAATGCCGCTCCAAGACATTGAAGCGAAAACCATTTCGAGGGAAAAATATTGATGTTGTCTTGCTTTCGGCGTATGCGCTGTGCGCTTGCCCGGTGCGCAGGTTGTGTCCTCGCACTCGCATGCATCGCCACGTTTGTCGTGCCGCCGGCCATATCTGCGACCGCCGCCCCGAACGTGGTTTCAGTTTCGGTATCCGGTAACGTTCGCGTGCCCACCGACCGCATTCTCGCGGTGGTCAAGTTGCGGCCCGGAATGCCGTACGATGCGGCCGTCGTGCAGCAAGATTTGCGCAATATTGCGGCGCTGGGATTCTTCGCAGACCAGGTTCCTCCGCTGATCCGGCAACGTCCGGGCGGAGTTGCGGTCACCTATCGTGTGATTGAAAATCCGATCATCAAGCGCGTCACATTCACCGGGAATACGCACGTGCCCGCAGATACGCTGCTCGCGCTGATGGATACTGCGGTCGGCCAGGTGCTCAACACGAACACCTTCCACCAGGACGTCTTGAAAATAAATTCGTACTACGACCGCATCGGGTACGGCGGACAGGTACCCACGCATGTCAAAGATCTGAACATCGATCCCCCGACAGGTGTGCTCACCATTGCCATACAGGAAGGCTTGACCGTCAATGCGGTCGTCATCGGCGGTGACCCGGTGCTTCCTCCGAACTTGATTCTTTCGGCGATAACGTTGAAGAAAGGCATGCCGTTTTCGGAAGAAGCGCGCGACAAAGATTTCGATGCCGTCAAAAAACTGTACGACAAGTATGATCTTTCCCTCGGCGATGCTGAGGGCGGTATCGATCCGACGACCGTCGATTTAAAAGCCGGCACGGCGAACGTTAAGTACAATTTTTCAGCGGCCCGCGTGGGTGCGGTCCAGATTACGGGCAACACGAAAACGAAAGATGTCGTGATCCGCCGCGAGTTGCGCCTTCGTCCGGGAATGTACATTACTCAGGGCGCCTTGCGCCGCGATTACGAGCGCTTGAACAACACCGGGTTCTTTTCCAAAGTGGAGTTGACGCCGAAGCCGGGACCCGATCCTAAGAATCCGGCTGTGGTGACGCTGAACTGGCAAGTTACCGAACAGCGCACGGGCACGGCTCAAATTGGAGCCGGCTACTCGGGAGGCATTACGGGCCAAGGATTGACCGGCACGCTCTCTTACTCCGAAAACAACATCAACGGTACGGGCAATGGCGGCTCGGTGCGTTTTGAACGGGGCTCGCGCAGTTATGACGCGCAAGCTTCGACGAATATTCCGTACGTCGGCAAGAGCAAAAACTCGCAAAAGTACAGCTTCGGTGCAACTGTTTTCGCCAACGGGCAAACGAATTATTACCCCGTATACTCCACGACCTCTACCGCCGTCGCCAGTCCGGCGCCGGGCGCCTCAAGCGCGCCGATCCCGGTGACGCTCTACCCGAACACATCGCAAACCTCGGTCGCCGGCGTGCTTTCGACCAGTACGGCGAAGTCGTCCGGGATTTCGTTGAATCTCGGTCGGCGTCTGACAGACTTTGTTCGGGCCAGCGCCGGAGTAAATGCACAACGGGTCTCGACCAGCACCACCGTCCCCTCGCCATATTTCTTTGCGCAAGGTCAGCCCAACGTGCTCGTCGGTCCGACGCCGGCACCGGGATTCGGCACCTCTAATCCCAGCGGCACCTTCGGCATCAACGCTCCTTCGATTGCCAACATTAATACCGGTACTCCATACAAGTTGTATAGCGTGGTGTTGGGATTGGCGAACGATACGCGCGACGACGTTTTTAATCCCCGCCGCGGCGTAAACAACTCGATATCCACTGAGTTCAGCTCGCCGGCGTTCGGCTCGGATTTCAGGTATACGAGATCTGACTTCAATCTCATCAAGTTCTTTCCGGCCGGAAAAACCGCAACGTTGGGAATACACGGCCGGTTGGGCATTACCTCAGGAGCGATTCCGCCCAATTCACTCTTTACGTTTTCGGACCAAGAATTGCGGGGCTACCAAAACGTCTTCTATGGAACGGATATCGTTTTGGGTCAGGCCGAGTTGCGCTATCCTGTCACTGCAGATCGTAAACTGACGCTTGCGGCGTTTGTCGACGAGGGCGGCTACCGAATTCGCGGGGCGCAACCGCTGCTGGATCCATACACCAATCGTATTATCGGTTTTCCCGGGAAATGGGCCTACCGCGGAGATGTTGGTGTCGGAGTGCGCTTCGACGTTCAGCAACTGAACTTGCGTTCGATCCGTATCGATTACGCTCGCGGCTCCAACGGCGCGCACACGAGCTTTGGGATAGGGCAAAGCTTCTAGCCTTGAAAATAAACATCGCGGCGTTGCTGGTGCTGTGTGCACTCATCGCTGCGCCGGTCGCGCTGGCGGCGGACGTCACGGACGTGGGAGTGATCGATCAAGCCGCCATCGGAAGTTTGAAGAGCTTTGCCGGCGCGAACCGAGACCTTGCCAGATACAAAGCAACGCTGGACGCTCAGTTCGCCCGGCGCATGCGCGGCACGCGTTCTTCCGCGGACCAGCAAAAAGTGATCGCCGAATTTCAGGGAAGGCTGCTGGCGCGTCAGCGTGCGCTCTTCGCGCCGCTTTTTGGCAAGGCGCAGACTGCGATCGCGTCGGTAGCATCGAGCCGAAACTTATCGGTCGTCGTCGACAAGGGCATTGTGGTGTACGGTGGCCAGGAAATCACCCGGCCGGTAATGGATCTGATGCAAAGCCCCGGTGATCCCGTCCCGCCGGTCAGCACTCCGCCACCGTCATCGGTTGGCTATGTGGATCAGTTGCAGATCGACAACGTACCGAAGATCAAGAGCGTCAACGACGAATTCATCAAGTTTCAGAACGCGCAAAAGGCTGCCGCGCAAGCGAAGATGTCTCGGGCAAAAACTGACGCTGAACGGCAAGCGATCCTCAAAGTCTATCAGAAGTCGGTGACCGAGAAAAGCGATGCCGTCATTAAACCGCTGAGCGATCAAACGCGGGCCAGCATCGCCGAGGTCGCGAAGAAAAAGAATTTGTTGCTGGTTATCGACAAGTCCAATCTGATATTCGGCGGCACCGACGTGACGGTCGACGTCGTCAACTCCCTGAAGTAACAAACAGGAGCTTGGACTTGAGCCATTCCACCATGAGTATCGCGGCTGCCGTTGTCTTGGCGTTGACCGTGGGGTCTACGGGGTGTGCCAAGCAAACCGTTGACGTGAATTCACCGGAAATACGGGGCGTCGGTTATGTGCGCCTTGATGACGTCCTGAAAAAGCACCCGCTGTACGGGCAGCTTTCCCAACTGAATTCAGATATTGACGCGCTCAACCTGAAGGCGTTGGGCCCCGGACCGGCGACCAGCGGAGCCGATATCGCCCGAGAAACCGCGCAGCTCAACCGGGAACTCAATGCGGCGCGCAACAACACAAATCGTATCCTCAAGCAAAAACAAAACGATTATGCGCAGCGTGAGAACGCTGCGATTCGGGCGGCGCTTTCGGCGAGCGGCGAATCGGCTCCGACCGGTTCCCAGATCGAAAGCAATGTGCAGAACGCGTATCGGGCGCAGGCGGCGGAAGTCTCGGCGCAGGCCCAGCGCGACCTCGCAACTTATCGACGGAGCGTCGTCGCGCAAGATCGCGCCGCAGTGGACGCCTTGGGCAAGTCGCTTTCGGCGCGTGCCGATCGCCGTTACCGGGCGAAGGCTGAGGAGATTGGGGCCAACGAGTCTGCCTATTCGCTGGAGTTGGCGAGCAAGGATTCGGCCGAGCGCCTTTCGTTGCGGACGAAGCTGTCCAATCTCGCGCTCGACGATGCGACTCGGACTCAAACGAAGGCCAAACTCTCGGCGCTCGAGCGACGCGAAGCGGACGCCGTGGCGTCCATGCGCAACCGTGATGCCACGACCTTAGGCGCTTTCCGGACTCAGTTGCGCGCTCAAACAAACGCCGAGATTGCAAAGCAGATCGGTGCGATTCATACGCAGACTGCGGCAAAGTTGCAAGCGCGGCAAAGTTCGGCGCGTAGCCAAGTCGCCTCGCAGATCGCACGCGTCTTACCTCCCGCGACCAACCCTGCCCCGGCTTCCGCCAACGTTTCGGCGGCAACGCGCGGACGCTTGGCCCAAATCGATAAGGATTTCAAAACGCGCTTTCAGTCTGACGTCAAGAGCACGGTTGCCGATTTCA
>JALZBG010000138.1 GCA_030947645.1 Vulcanimicrobiota bacterium
CCATGCGGCGGATCAGCTTGAATATCCCGTCATGCTGAAAGCCACGGCGGGCGGCGGTGGAAAAGGTATGCGCGAAGTCGTGGAACCCGAGCAGATGGACCATGCCTTTGCGACGGCGCAAGCGGAGGCCGAAGCCAACTTCAAAGACGGGCGCCTTTACATGGAGAAACTAATCGAGCGCCCGCGACATGTTGAAGTGCAGATATTGGGTGACTCTTTTGGCAAAATCGTGCATTTGGGAGAGCGCGATTGCTCCGTGCAAAAGCCGTCGCATCAAAAACTGATCGAAGAAGCGCCCGCACCGAACTTGGACCCCGAGATTCGCAAAAAATTACTCGATACTGCGCTCGCCGCCGGGCGTGCCGTCGAGTACACCAATGCCGGCACCCTCGAGTTTTTAGTCAGCCAAGAACGCATCTATTTTATGGAAATGAACACGCGCATTCAGGTTGAACACCCCGTTACTGAGATGCTGTACGGCGTTGATCTGGTAAAGGAACAGATCCGCATTGCTGCCGGCGAGGCGCTCGGTTACGATCAAAGTGATTTGCGGGCAGTTGGCTGTGCGATCGAGTGCCGCATTAACGCGGAAGACTCTTGCAAGAACTTTGCGCCGGCAGCAGGGACGCTGTGCGATGTGGTGTTCCCTGGAGGACCCGGTATCCGCGTGGATACCCACGTCTTTTCGGGCGCCGTCATGCCGCCCTACTACGATTCGCTGATTGCGAAAATCATCTCGTCGGCTCCCACGCGCGAAGCGGCGATTGCGCGCATGGAGCGGGCACTGCGTGAAACGAGTATCGAGGGGGTGCAGACGACCATCGATCAGTGCCTGCAGGTGCTTGAAAGTGAGCGCTTCAGAGCGGGCAATTACGGCATCGATTTTCTCCCCATCCTCATGAAACGAACGGCTGCACAAGATGTGTCGGACTTGGGCCATTTTCGAAAGTCCGGCTGATGGGAAACCGACGCATGGCTCGGGAGCTTGCGATGCAGGCTCTCTTTACCGTCGAGGTGGGTCACCGTGATGCGGCGGAAGTGCTCAACGAGACGTTCACCCACCGCGGCGTGGTGAGCGAGCGCAGCTTTGTAAGAGACTTGGTGTATGGGACGCTGAAACACAGTCAAGAGAGCGATGCGGCACTGGCGCCGCTTCTGCAAGGATGGACGATCGACCGGTTGCCAACCATCGACCGATTACTGTTGCGCATGGGGGTATTTGAGCTGAACCACAGGCCGGAGACGCCGCGCCCCGTGATCATCAACGAGGCGGTGCTGCTGGCAAAACGGTTTTCCACGGAAGACTCCGGACGCTTTGTCAACGGAGTACTTTCCAGCGCGAGCAAAAATGCCGCGTAGATCCCTTCGGCGCCGAAAGGGCATTTCGCGCCGGTGGGCCGTCGTTCGATTCTTACTCGCGGTCGCGTTGCTAGTCGTCTTATTTGCAGCGGGCACAATTGCGGGCGTTATTGCTTCCTATTCAAAGAATCTTCCCGATATCAATCGCATGGCCGACTACCAGCCTTCGCGCGCTACGCGTGTTTTTGCACGCGATGGAACGTTGCTTGCCAACCTCTACCGGCAGAATCGTACTTGGATTCCGATCAACAAAATACCGCCGGTTATACGTAACGCTGTTATCGCAACGGAAGATAAGAATTTTTACCACCATCATGGCGTGGATTTTGCCGGTATCGTGCGTGCCGCAATTGCGGATTACCGCCACCAGCGTTTCCAAGGTGCCTCGACGATTACCCAGCAGTTAGCGCGCGCGTTGTTCCTTTCAAACGAGCGTTCTATCTCTCGAAAAATCCAAGAAGCGCTGCTAGCCATGGAAATCGAGCGCTACTACACCAAAGATGAAATCCTCGAACGGTATCTCAACCTGATTTATTTCGGTTCCCAAGCGTATGGCGTCGAGGCCGCGGCGCATACGTACTTTGGGAAAAACGTCGGGCGGCTGAGTATCGGCCAAGCGGCAATGCTGGCCGGTTTGCCGGCGGCGCCTTCCGACTATTCGCCGTATGTCAACATTGCACACGCCCGCGAACGGCAAGCGCACGTATTGGAGCGCATGGCGGCAAGCGGCTACCTCAGCCAGGCCCAAGCCCTCCATGAAGAACATCTGCCGCTCGCACTCGTCGGCGAGCGAAAACAAGGCTTACAGGGATATTTGTATCCTTACTTCACCACCTATGTGACCCAGCAGTTGGAGCGCGATTTCGGCTCGCAAGCGACCTTTGAAGGAGGGTTGCAAGTCTACACGACGCTCGATACCCGTCTGCAGAAGGTTGCCGAAGACGCCGTCAATTGGGGCGTGTCAAGGGCCGTCGCTGAAGGAATCGGCGCGGATCAAGCTGCGCTGGTGGCGCTTCGTCCCAGTACTGGTGAAATATTGGCGATGGTCGGGGGAGCCGGGGGTTTCTCTCTGCGCAATCAATTCAACCGCGCGTGGCAGGCTCACCGTCAGCCCGGCTCGTCGTTTAAAGTGTACGTCTATACCGCGGCCATCGACAGCGGCGATCCTCCGACCACCATCATGGAAGATACGCCTGCGTCTTACCCGGATGGCAACGGGGGAAGTTGGGAACCAAAAGACGACGATTTCCGGTACATGGGAGCCATCACCTTACGAACCGCGCTGGCACAATCGCGTAACGTCGTCGCCGTGAAGCTGGCGCAACAAATCGGTATTGATCGCGTCATGGAGTATGCCAAGCGAATGGGGATACGATCCCCGCTGGAGGCAGATCTTTCACTTGCGCTCGGAACGTCGGTCGTGACGCCGCTGGATATGGCCAGCGGCTATTCAACGCTTGCCAATCAAGGGATCCACATCGACCCGTCGCCGTTCCGAATCGTCAAAGATTCGTTGGGTACGCCTGTTTTGGACAACCTGTATCCGCAACAAACGGAAGTTGTGAGTGCCGGTACCGCGTACATCATGACTTCAATGATGGAAAGCGTCATCCAGGAAGGTACCGGCAATCCCAACGCACAGATCGGCCGGCCCGCGGCAGGTAAGACCGGAACCACCTCAAATTATCGCGACGCCTGGTTCGTCGGTTTTACGCCCGACCTTGTCGCCGCAGTATGGCTGGGGAATGACAACTACAAGCCAATGAACGAGTCGTATGGTGGCAATATTCCGGCACGCACTTGGGCTCGGTTCATGAAAACAGCTCTCGAGAAGACGCCGAGCCACGATTTCGTTTTTCCGTCGGGCGAAGTCCGCAAGGTCGCGCTCTGTTCCGGCGGCACGACCGACCGCAAGTACGAATACTATCTTGAAGGGACGCAACCGATTTCATCCTGCTCGAGCCCCGGCGACGCGCATCGGGACACGCGCAAAGCGTTCGTGGCGCCCGAACTCATTAGTCCACCTCCCATTGCTCTCGATAGCGCACCGCCCTAGAAAACCTGCGCGCGATGCAACAAGAACTTCTCAGTGTCGGACGCGTGTATAGTGTCAGCGATTTTGCAGGGCGACTCGAGCGTTTGTTCGACCGTCAGCCGGCGTTTCGCAACATCAGTATTCAAGGTGAGATATCCAACTATAAGCCACAACCCAACGGCGCGGTATACTTCAAATTAAAAGACGAGGGAGCGCTGCTCGAGTGTTTCGCGTTCCCAAGCAAGGCCAAACTCTTTGGCGACTTGCAGGACGGCCGGGCCGTCATTGCCACCGGCGATGTTGCCGTTTACAAGAAAAAGAGCTTGTATCAACTGATTGTCAACTCCATCAAGCTGACCGGCATCGGCGAGTTGTATCTCGAGCAACAGCGACTCAAGGAGAAGTTCGAACGCGATGGCCTTTTCGCTGTTGAACGCAAACGCCGGCTACCGCGAGTTCCCTTTGTCATTGCACTGGTTTCAAAGGCAAATGCTCAAGGTGAAATCGATTTTCGAACGGTGCTCGCCAAAGGTGCACCGCATATCACGGTGCTCTCGGTCGACACGCCTGTTCAAGGAACCGCCGCAGGTCCCGAGATTGCGGAGGCGTTGGACAGGGCGAATAGGTTGCCCGTCGACCTCATTGCGCTCGTTCGCGGCGGCGGCTCGTTTGAGGAGCTCTTTGTGTTTAGCTCTGAGGCGGTCGTCAGAGCCATTGCACGCAGTCGCGTGCCTGTCCTGACGGGAGTCGGCCATCACACCGATACCATGCTCTGCGATCTTGTGGCCGATCAAGTGGCGGGGACGCCGAGCGCAGCCGCTGCACTGTTTGCCAGCGCGCGCGAGCAATCCATCGCGGACTTGAAACGCGACGTCCGCGAACTACGCGCCGGCTACGGACGCATCATGCTTGCTAAGACTCAAGCAAGCGATGTGCTGCTGCAAAAACTCAACCGCTCGCTAACGGCCAAGATTGCGCACGAGAGAAACAGACTGGGGGCGCTCCATAAGCGCCTGAATGCGCATGCTCCCTATCGGGAACTTGCTAAACGACGCGAGCGCCTGGCGACGACTCGTACCCGGTTGGGCTCCGCGGCGCAAGGCCGGGTACGCCGCGGCGGTCGCGAAGTCGAGCGCATTCAGCCCGCGCTTGCCGCGGGGGCGCTACGGAAGACGACCAATCTCTCGCATCGCCTACGAGTTCTGCGCGCGAACCTGGCGGGCAAGGATCCCGAAGGGATTCTAAAAGTTGGTTACGCCATTATTCGCCAATCGGGTCGCATCGTTCGCACAGCGGAAGCGGTGGCCGTTGGAAGCCAGATCGATGCGAAACTGGCGCATGGAAGCTTGCGCGCGCGCGTCGAACAGAGCAACCACGATGAGCGATAAACGAAGCGGCGAGTTCGAATCTTCGATGAAGCGGCTGGAAGAGATCGTTGCAAAACTGGATTCAGGTGAAATAGATTTAGATGAGTCGGTCGATCTTTTCAAACAGGGTGTCGCACTGTCGAGACGATGCGAAGAACTGCTCAAAGTCGCGCAAGATCAAATTGACCAAGCCCTCAATAGTGACGGCAAAACTCCGGTAAGCGTCGTTGAGGACGCTCCATTCTGACCGCGGTAAGGCTGGACGCGGCCGTTGCCGCGCAAAACGGAGTTTCGCGTTCGCGGGCTCGCGGGTTGATTATGGCGGGACGCGTTCGCGTCAACGGCGCCCCTTCGACCAAACCGGGCGCCAACGTGCGGGCTGATGCCTTGGTCGAAGTGGTTCGTGCGAAGCCGTATGTGAGTCGTGGCGGCGAAAAGCTCGAGCACGCACTGGACTGTTTCGGCATCGATCCCAGCGAGATGGAGGCGCTCGATATCGGCGCTTCAACGGGCGGTTTCACCGATTGTTTGTTGTCACGAGGGGCCCGGGCGGTGACGGCGCTTGACGTCGGATACGGTCAGATCGCGCTGCGGTTGCGCAACGATCCGCGTGTCAGCGTCGTCGAGCGTTGCAATTTTCGAAACGCGTCCGACGATGCGCTTCCGCGACGGTTCGATCTTATCGTCATCGACACGTCGTTCATCTCAGTGCTAACGATTCTGGCACGCGCTCGTGCATTTGTGCGGCCGAATGGAACGATTATCGCGCTTGT
>JALZBG010000139.1:0-3611 GCA_030947645.1 Vulcanimicrobiota bacterium
GAACCGCTCCCGCTTACTTCAGTTGGACTCGGCAGTACGTTTTTCAATGCGCGTATCGGGAATGAACCAGATCAGCGCCACCAGCACGATTAAGGCGTCGGAGACCCATTGGTTTACGAATGCGAGTAGAATGGCGAGGCCGTACATCGTGAGCGATACTTTGCCCTTAAAGTCGTGACCGACGGCCATGGCCAACGACGCGTTGTCGCCGATCGCAACAAGCGCTACCTGCAACGTGGTGAATGCGACCGCGGCCATGAGCAGCACCACCCCGTAAAGCGCGGTCGGTATGGCGGCGAGGTGGTTTTCGCCAACCCAGCTCGTGACGAACGGAATGAGAGATAACCAAAACAGCAGGTGGAGGTTTGCCCACATGGCACGGCCGTTGATTCGCTTCACGGCTTGAAACATGTGGTGATGATTGTTCCAATAGATCCCGATGTTCACGAAGCTGATCACGTAGACCAGGAAAGTCGGTAGCACCGGCCCGAGCGAACCGAAACCAACGCCATGCGGCGCCTTCAACTCCAGCACCATGATCGTGATAATGACGGCGATGACGCCGTCGCTGAACGCTTCCAACCGACCCTTGTCCATTGCTCTGTGCCCTTTCGCTTCTTGTCAGTAGCGCATAATTCAAAATTCCAAGCGATTCCTCCAGGTAACGAATGCTCATAACAATTGCGCATCGGTCCATGAACCGGCGCCCCGGCCAATCACGAGCTCTGTTGGCGTAAACTAGCGGCAACTCAGATTGCCGCAACCCGCCGCGCAGATCCGAACGCTCGACATTTGTTACATCAACGTGTTACCAGTTTCCCAAAAACGGCCGAGGTGCAAGTTGATGTGATACGCGGGATCGTGCCACCCCGGGGTTCCACCGGTTGGCACGTGCATCTCTATCCACAAACATCTTACTTGCTTTCCGGGACGCTCGTACTGTAAAATAGCAACGGCTCGCAAATCGCCCGAATACGGGCCGGTCAGGCAAATGTCGAACCCGCCGGCGTCTTAATGCGCGCGATTAAATCCAAGCAAGTCCGTTCCCGCAGTGATCGTCTTGTTCCAAGTTTCTGCGCCCGGAAAGCCGGTGCTCAAATCGTGGCGCGCGTAGTGTTCGTGTGCCCCCAAAAATCATGAAGATTGTGTCGTTCGAGTCGGGTCGATATGTTCAGTTTCGACGCGTCTAGCTTTTCCGCATCGCTTTCATGGTTGCATATATCGTTGAGAACAACTGTGGGAGCTTGCTTTTCGATTCCACCGGGCGGCTGTTGGCGAAGAGCGACACGATTAGGCCCGAGTCCGGAAAGTAGAGATGAACGGCACGAAATCCCAGCGTTTCACCCTGATAAAACCAAAGCGAACCGAGCTTCGGATCGAATCGCTCGGCGACGCCAAGTCCGAATCCCGCTGGATCACGTGCCGTTGGAACGGCGAGCGGCTTACCAGTCTTGAGCGAGATCAAACTGAGCAATTCCCTCTTTTGTCTTTGCGGCAAAAGCGTCGTTCCCTGATATAGGGCACGGACCCACAGGATGAGATCCTGAGGCGTTGAGACTATCGCGCCCGCACCTTGCGCCCACGACAAGCTGTAGCCGCTCATGTCTTTACCAAGGAATGTACCGAAGCCCGCATCGTTGTTCTCATAGTAACCGGCAACTACTCGCTGGGCGATCGCCGGCGGATACAGATGTGAAGTATAGAACGTATTCTTCAGACCGGCGCTTTCAATGATGCGCGCGATTTCGGCGTCGTAGCTCCCGCTTTTGCTCCGTGCGGCGACGATTTCTTGGGCAAGAAGGTAGCCTGTGTTCGAGTACGAGTACTTAGTGCCGGGACCATATGCTATCTTCGGATACACAAGTCGAATGAGTGTACCCGTCGAGACGTTTGCCATCGGGTGCTTAGCATACGAGCGTTCCCACGCGGTTGTGTTGTCGTATGAATCCAGACCGCCGGTCATGTTTAGCAGTCTGCGCAGCGTTAGCTTTGCGTAGGCCGGATACTGAGGAAGATACGCGCCGATACGGGCATCGATCGACAAGCGTCCCTGCGCCTCGAGCTGCAAGATCGCGACGGCGGTAAACGCCTTCGTGTTGCTTCCAATTTGATAGAGACTATTCGGCGTCACGGGCGAGTCCCCGCGGTATTTTGTCGTGCCCGACGTGACATTGATGGTCGGCTGCGATGTGCTGAAGCTCACGGACAGCGATAGCGACGAAAGATGTTCTGTAGCGGAGCGGTCCTTGAGGTAGACATCAAGGTCGCGCTGTAGCGCAGACCTAAGCCGTGCCTCATCGCGGGGCGCTGCAGCGCTCTGCACGAGACCCATTGAGAAAATACTAACGACAAGCGCTACTGGGAGCTTAAGAAAAATCATGAAGGTTCGTTTTTCGCTCCAACCGCTCCGCTTCCTATTTTCACCGCAACGCCTATTCGCCGAACGACGAATGTGCGGTAGATGCCGACAATCACAAGCCCGAGGATGAAGACGCTAAGCGTTGTTTCGAGCGCAAGTGAAGAGGGCGGCTTGCTGAACGCCGACAAACCCGTCGTCGCCGACGGAAACCCCGGTAGTAAATACGGATACAACGTCACTGCCGCCGATGCGAGCATGCCGGCGAGGAATAGCGTCGATGCTTGAAAAACGCGGCGAGGTTGCTCGCGAAAGAACGCTACACCCACAAGACCTATGATCGACGCGATCGGGGCGATTGCAATCCACGGCATCGCGCGGAGATTGGAAACCGGCGAGTGCACCCGGAACGTTGCCACCGTCAGCACAACTGCCAGCGTAAGTACGAGTGGCCACACAACCTGAATCGCACGTTTGGCCCGTTCGGCTGGCGGACCGACGACCTGCATGGCGACCCACGCGGCACCGTGCTGTGCAAGTGCGAGGACTGCAAGAATCCCAACGCCCAGCGCATACGGGTTAAGTAAGAAACCGAACGTGCCCGCGAAATAATGCGCCGCGTCGAGCGGCACTCCGCGCACCACGTTTCCGAGTGCGACCCCGAGCAACAAAATCAGCAGTGCGCTTGAGATCGTAAAGGCTACATCAAAAAAACCACGCCAGAGATCGCTCTGGTAATGTCCGCGCAACTCGAGCGCAATGCCGCGGAACATTAGAAGCCAGAGTAGGACCATGAACGGCAGATAAAACCCGCTAAACGATGAGGCGTACACCTGCGGAAACAACGCGAAAAGACTGCCGCCCGCCGCGATCAACCACACCTCGTTGCCGTTCCAGACCGGGCCGATGCTTTCAATCGTCGCTGCGCGCTGTGAATCGTCGCGCGCGACGAAGAGATGGATCGCGCCGACGCCTAAATCGTAGCCGTCCAACAGCACGTAGATACCAAGCATCACCGCGACGACCGTAAACGCGAGCGCAATCATGATGCCGGCGCCTCGTCCTCTGGACCGTTGCCGATTTCGCGCAGCACGAGCAACATAAAGAGCAGCCCAAGCAAGAAATACATACCGACGAAACCGATCAGGGTGAAAATTGTTTCGCCTGCCGCCACGTTGGCCGATGGCGCATCGGCAGTTCGCATCATGCCGTACACGATCCACGGCTGACGCCCAACTTCAGTCGTGACCCATCC
>JALZBG010000139.1:3621-5534 GCA_030947645.1 Vulcanimicrobiota bacterium
GACCCATCCTGCCTCGTTGGCGATGTATGGAAACGGTATCGCCAGCATGAGCAACCACAACAGCCAGCGGCTTGTTTCCAGCCGCTTCATCCACCAGAGCAAAATGCCAAGAGCGCCGAGGCCGAGAAAAATCGTCCCAAGACCGACCATAATGTGATACGCATAATAGGTCAGCTCAACCGGAGGCCGGGCGTCCGGCGGATACTCCGAGAGTCCCTTTACGTTGGCGCGAGCATTGCCGTAGGCAAGAAAACTCAGTAGATCGGGCACGAAAATCGGGTCGATCAACGTCTGGTTGTGCGTATCGGGCATGCCGATGATCGCGAGCGGTGCGCCGTCTTGCGAGCGGAACAGCCCTTCCATCGCGGCCAGTTTCGCGGGCTGGTAGCGCGTGACGTCCGCGCCGTTGCGATCCCCCGTCGGAAAAACCGCTATCGCCGAGGAAACAAACGCGACGAGTACGCCGGCGCGAACGAAAAGCTTTCCGTATACTTCTTGGCGTCGCGCCAAGAGATAGTACGCGCCCACGCCCGCCATCAAGAAACCTCCGGCGACCACGGCGCCCGTCATGACATGTAGATACTGCCACCATAAGAATGCAGAAAGTAACACCGCGGGCAGGCTCTTGAGCAACAGCCGTCCATCGCCGGCAAGTGAGTAGCCGACGGGATGCTGCATCCACGCATTAGCCGCAGTGATAAAAAATCCTGAAAGCCAGGCGCCGAGCCAGATGAGCACGGCTGACAGTGCATGCAACTTCGCAGAAACGTAACGGCGGCCGTACAAAAATATGCCAAGGAAGATCGACTCGAGGAAGAAGGCGTAGATGCCCTCCATCGCGAGCGGCGGGCCGACGAGCGCTCCAGCCCGAGCCGAAAATGGCGCCCAATTGGTACCAAACTGAAACTCCATCGGAATTCCCGTCACAACGCCAACCACGAAACCGACGGCAAAAATCTTCGCCCAAAACCGTGCCGCACGATCGTATGTCGGATTTTGCGTACGAACTGCTTGAACCGTATACCAAGCAATGAACGGCGCAATCCCCATAGTGCCAATGGGGAACAGATAGTGAAACATGATGGTAAACGAAAATTGTATCCGATCGACAATCAGCGCATTACCCATTAAGAGGAAATGTAACGGCCCACGTCAAGATTCCCGCTACCGTCAACCAATCGTCTCATGCTGAGCTCCAGTGTGTCACGCTGATCTCCAGTGTGTCACGCTGATCTCCAGTGTGTCACGCTGATCTCCAGTGTGTCACGCTGGTCTCAAGTGTGTCATGCTGATCTCCAATGTGTCATGCTGATCTCCAATGTGTCATGCTGATCTCCAATGTGTCATGCTGAGCTTGTCGAAGCACGGCGCAAGCATAATGCCAAACAATGAGGCTTAATGTCTAACCAGTCCAATTGCTTTCTGCGGCCATATACCCGCTCCGATAAACAAGCACTAGCAAACTTGTTTATGGACGCCGAGGTGATGCGTTACGTCGGAGACGGCCGCACTGTTCCCACTGCAGCAGTTCGCGAAATTATGGATAGGATTTTTCACATCTATGACAGCGATCCGTCTTTCTTAATTTGGGCAATTCAAGAAAGTGATGAATACGCCGGTCATGCTGAACTGAAGCGGCGAAAGGGACGCGGCGAATACGAATTAATCTACATTCTGCAGCGAAGCCGATGGGGACGCTCGCTGGGTACGCACGTCGTTGATCTGCTACTTGCGGAAGCTCGAAAACGACTCATTCCCTTCGTAATCGCTACGGTCGACCCAGAGAAGCGGCCTCCATCGCCATTCTCAAGCGTCGCGGTTTTTCACTTGACGCCGAGCTATCGACCGCACTCGGTTGCCAAGCGTATCGACTACCATTGTAAAGCCCGGCTAGACTTCTACGGTAAACATGC
>JALZBG010000140.1 GCA_030947645.1 Vulcanimicrobiota bacterium
CGTTCGGAAGCCTCACGCCGAGTGAAAGGCACGCTGCTGATCGAAGAGATCGCCAAGAAAGAAAAGATCGAAGCAACGACCGCCGACGTGGAAGCAGAGTTAGCAGGCTTGGCGGCGCAGTACCAGCAACCCCGCGAACGGATCCTGGAAGTACTTCGGCCTAACATCGCAACGTTAATTCAGGGCATCGTGCGCACAAAGACCGTGGACTATCTCATCGAACACGCAACCGAGAAGCAAGCAAGTTAGTTGAATCGAGTGTCACAACTTTGAGGAGATTGCAGTAATGGGTCATCTGGTTCCAATGGTGGTCGAACAAAGCGCTCGAGGCGAGCGCGCATTCGACATTTACTCCCGGCTGCTAAAAGATCGAATTGTGTTCGTGGGCGGCCCCATCGACGATCATTTGGCCAATCTCGTAATCGCGCAATTGCTGTTCCTGGAAAAAGAAGACCCCGACAAAGATATCGACATGTACATCAACAGCCCCGGCGGCAGCGTGACCGCAGGGCTCGCGATCTACGACACAATGCAGTTCATCCGGCCCGACGTAGCGACAATTTGTGCCGGAATGGCCGCCTCAATGGCGTCGATCTTGCTCACCGGAGGCGGTCCCGGCAAGCGGCACGCGCTTACTTACGCGAAGATTCTGATTCATCAACCTTGGGTTCAGCAGGTGGGCGGGCAAGCGACGGACATTGAGATTCATGCCCGGGACCTGATTGCCACCCGCAGGATGCTGGCCGGGATCTACGAGTCGACCACGAAGAAACCGATCGAACAGATTCTCAAGGACATCGAGCGGGATTTCTTCATGACCTCGCACGAAGCGGCCGAATACGGTATCATAGACAGTGTGATAAAGAAGGACGCACGCTCCTCCACCGCTACCGTGGCCACTTAGGATCAAGCGCGTAGCTCTATGTTTCGCTTTGGAGACGAGAAGGGTCAGTTGAAGTGTAGCTTCTGCGGTAAGTCACAGGAACAGGTTCGCAAACTGATCGCCGGTCCGGGCGTGTACATCTGCGACGAATGTATTGAGTTATGCAACGAGATCATCGAAGAAGAGCTCTATAAGAACGTTGATGAGAACCTGCGCCTGCGCAATATCCCCAAACCCAAAGAAATCAATCACATTCTCAATCAGTACGTGATCGGTCAGGATCGAGCAAAGAAATCGCTCGCGGTTGCGGTGTACAACCATTACAAGCGCGTGAATATGGGCGGCTCTGCCGACGACGTTGAACTGCAGAAGTCGAACATTCTTTTGGTTGGCCCAACCGGCTCGGGCAAGACCTACCTGGCGCAAACGCTAGCGAAGATTCTAGATGTTCCGCTGGCGATGGCCGATGCAACCTCTCTCACCGAGGCCGGTTACGTCGGCGAAGACGTCGAGAATATCTTGCTCAAGCTTATTCAAGCGGCCGACTATGATGTGAAACGCGCCGAAAAGGGCATCGTCTACATCGACGAAATCGACAAGATCGCGCGGAAGAGCGAGAACCCGTCTATCACGCGCGATGTTTCCGGCGAAGGTGTGCAGCAGGCGCTGCTTAAGATTTTAGAGGGCACGACTGCCAACGTTCCGCCGCAGGGCGGGCGCAAGCATCCGCACCAAGAATTCATCCAAATCGATACGACCAACGTGCTGTTCATTTGCGGCGGCGCTTTTGACGGCCTCGAACGGATTATCGAGTCGCGCGTCTCGTCGCAAGCGTTAGGCTTCCGCTCCACGCCGGAAGCAAAGAAAGAAGCGAAGGTCGGCCGCCTTTTGCAGCAATTGATGCCGGAGGATTTGCTCAAGTTCGGGTTGATCCCGGAATTTATAGGGCGCCTCCCGATCGTCGTCACACTCGATTCGCTCGACGAGCTAGCCTTGCGCCGTATCTTAGTGGAACCGCGCAACGCGCTGGTCCGTCAGTTCCAAAAGATCATGGGGATGGACGGCGTCGAACTCACGTTTAGCAAAGAGGCGCTAATCGCAATTGCCATACGCGCGCAAGGTCGAAAGACGGGCGCTCGCGGTCTGCGTTCAATCTTAGAAGAAGTGATGCTGGACGTCATGTACGATCTGCCGTCGCTTACCGGTGTGAAGAAGTGCGTCATCAACAAAGAAGTTATCGAGAAGAAGGAACAGCCGGCATTAATCTACCACGAACGTCAAAAGGACATGCCGGCGTAACGCCGCGAGCAGGCACGCAGTTTACGCTAGTATTAGCGCTGGTAATCACCACCGCTAACGTTGCCTTGGCCGGCCCCATCGCTCGCGGCAGCGGAACAACCGTCTTTACGGACATACCGGTGGCGCCGGCCAGTTATCCCGACTACCGCCCGACTCGTTTTGCGCTGAAAGCCAAGTCCACGGTCGCGCCGCAGGCGTTTACCTACGGCAACAGTGCGGATGAACGCGCCCTCATTGCCTGGTACCGAGGGCGCCTTCCTGCAATCGGCTGGCACGTGCGAGAAGTTCGCCGCAATAATCCCGTTCGCGGGACAAGTTCGATCGTCGCCAACCGCAGCGGAGAAGCCGTCACCATCATCTTCGAACAACTCCGCAACAATACAACCCGCGTCAACATCATCAAACTCGTCTCCCGTTCCTAACCCGCCAATGTCATGCTGAGCCTCTCGAGGCACGGCTAGAGGCGGCTACCACAAACTTGCGGAAGCGAAACCACAAGTGACGCTCCCGAAAACCTACGATCCGCATGCCGTTGAACAACGGCTGTACGAGGGTTGGGAAAACGCCGGTTTCTTTCACGAGGAACCCGACGTTTCTCGCCCGCCCTTCATCATTCCGATGCCCCCTCCCAACGTTACGGCTCGCGCGCACATCGGGCATGCCTCGACGTATGGGCCCATGGACGCCCTTGTACGCTATCATCGGATGCTTGGGGAGAATGCAGATTGGCTTCCGGGAACCGATCACGCGGCGATTGCCACCGAAGCGGTGCTGGTCAAGCAGCTCGCGGAACGGGGGACGCCTCGAGAGTCTATCGGGCGCGAAAAATATCTCCAGCTTGCGTGGCAATGGTCGCAAGAAACCGGCGACACCATCTTCCGGCAATTCCGCCGGCTTGGCTTCGGAGCCGACTGGAAACGCAGCCGCTTCACGATGGAACCGGTGCTTTCCAAAGCAGTAGCTAAGGTTTTTGTGACCCTCTTCCGGGAGGGATTGATCTACCGGGGCACTCGACTCGTCAACTGGGACCCCAAAGCGCAATCGACGATTTCCGACGCGGAAGTCGAGCATGTGGAGCGCGACTCGTTTTTGTGGCGCGTCAAGTATCCGTTCCCGGACGATTCCGGCGACGGCATCGAGATTGCGACCACGCGGCCGGAAACCATCTTGGCCGACGTTGCAATTGCCGTTCACCCGCAGGACGAACGATACGCGCATCTTATCGGAAAGTCGGTGTTGGTGCCACCGCTCTTGCGACGTGCCATTCCCATCATCGCCGATACGGTGGTTGACTCTGCGTTCGGCACCGGCGCGGTCAAAGTGACGCCCGCACACGACGCAACCGACTACGATATCGGCGAGCGGCACGATTTGCCAAAGCCTTCAGTGATCGGACTGGATGGCCGCATCACGAACTCGCACGTTGACGTCGGCCGCTTTGCGGGAATGGACCGTTTCGCGGCGAGAACTGAATTGGTAGCCGATTTGAAGCGGCTCAATTTGCTGCGCGAAGAAGCGCCGTACCGTCACAGCGTCGCAACCAGCGACCGGACCGGTGAAATCATCGAACCGCTCCTCTCGCTGCAATGGTTTTGCACCATGAAGCCGCTGGCTGAGCCCGCCCTCCAAGCATATCGCGACGGAAGGCTGCGCTTCATTCCCGAGCGGTATGGCCGCACGTACGAGCAGTGGCTGGAAAACATTCGCGATTGGAACATTTCGCGCCAGTTGTGGTGGGGCCATCAGTTGCCGGTTTGGTACACACCCGCCGGCGATGTGATCGTTGCCGAAACCGAAGAAGAGGCGCGCGACATCGGCCGCACGCGATACGGCACCAACGAACTGCAACGCGATCCGGATACGCTCGACACGTGGTTTTCAAGCGGCCTATGGCCCTTCACGATCCTCGGCTGGCCGCAAGAAACACCGGAACTCCAACACTGGTATCCGGCCGCGGTGCTCATCACCGGATGGGAAATCATTTTTCTGTGGGTGGCCCGAATGGTGATGCTCGGGCTGAAATTTCGCAAACAGGTCCCGTTTAAGGACGTTTTTGTTGCGCCGCTCGTGTTCGATGCGCACGGCCGCAAGATGAGCAAATCGCTCGGAAACGCGATCGACCCGTTGAGTCTAATCGAAAAATACGGCGCCGATGCCTTACGCATGGGAACCATGCGTCAAATGCGCCTGGAAGGGCAAGAAATTCGCTTTCAGGAGTCGCGCTGCGAAGAATCTCGCAACTTCAACAACAAAATCTGGAATGCGACCCGCTACATACTGGCGCTGCCTGAAGGCTTACCGCGCGCGACCACCCTACCCCCGCGCGAACAACTTAACTTGGCGGACAAGTGGATCCTTACGCGGTTGCGCGCGACAATCGAAACCGTCGGATACGGTCTGGATGCATACGACTTCGGTATGGTTGCTGAAACGTTGTGGAAGTTTATTTGGTACGAATTTTGCGACTGGTACCTCGAAGCAACCAAGGAACCATCGCATTCGCGGGCAGCAGTGCTGTCGTACGTGCTCAACGGCGCCATGCGCCTGTTGCATCCCATCGAACCATTTATAACCGAAGAAGTGTGGCTTGCGTTGCCGCACGACGGTGTTACGATCATGACCGCCTCGTGGCCTGACCCCATTGAAGTGCCGAACTTCCCGCAGGAAACCGCGCAGTTCGAAACGTTGCGACGTACGGTGGAGCGAATCCGCAACTTGCGGGCGGAGATGGAAATCGCGCCCAAGGTGAAGATTACGTTGCACGTCCCGCGCACCGTCCCGCGGGACGCATCGCGGCTTCTCGGGCTCCTCACCTACGGTACGACGATCGAGTCGGCGGGTGCATGCCAGAGCTTCGATGACGCGCTTAGCAGCGTCACCGCGCAAGCGCCGCCCGAACTAATGCATCAGCGTTACCTGCGGCGCCAACAAGAACTGCTCCGTGAAGTAGAGCGGAGCGAGAAGAAGCTATCGAACGAGGGTTTCGTCAACAAGGCAGCACCGGAAACGGTTGCGAAGGAGCGCGACAAGCTAGAGAGTTACCGCAACGAATTGGACCGCCTTACAGCCGCCTTAGCAGAAGTGGGAGCAACGAAATAAGTTCGCGAGTTGCACAAGACCGCCGGCTCTTGATGCGCGCCGATGAGATCGAGCGCGTCATAGCGCGTTTGGCGCATCAAATTGTCGAACCGCAGGACGCCCAAGATGCCTTATACATCATCGGCGTTCGGCGCGGTGGCGAAACGCTCGCCCATCGTATAGCGGAAAGCATCACGGGCATCTCGGGCAATCCTCCGGCGCTGGGATTTTTAAACATCAATCTCTACCGTGACGACGACGTCGCG
>JALZBG010000141.1 GCA_030947645.1 Vulcanimicrobiota bacterium
GCGCCGCCAGCATGAGCGCACAGGTAACCGTCCCTACCCAAGTCCGGAAGTCTTTGGCCGAAAAGTCGTCGCCCGAAATGTCGCGGATGTATTCGTTGACGTCGGCTGAATCGATGCTTTGATACTGACCCCGGTCATCGATGTACTGAAACAGATGTTGTCCCGGAATGTCGCGGCACGCGCGCACGATCTTGCTGAGGCGGCGATCGCTCAAGTCGACAGCATGACGTACGCCGCTTTTCCCCTTGAATGTAAATTGTACGCTCGAGTCTTTGATGTCGACGTGCTGATCTTTGAGCGTAGTGAGCCCGTAGGACTTATTGTCTTTAGCGTACTCTTCGTTGCCGACGCGGATGAGAGTTGTTTCAAGGAGTTGCACCACCGTGGCAAGGACTTTTTCTCGCGGCAAGCCGGCCCGCGCCATGTCTTTGTTCACGCGCACCCGAATTTTGGTCAATGTCTGTGCAAAAGCGATCATGCGCCCGAACTTTGTGTCATCGCGAACTTCGCGCCAGCGCTTGTGGTAGCGGTATTGCTTGCGCCCCCGAGCATCGCGCCCGGTTGCCTGCAAGTGGCCGTTGGGATCCGGACAGATCCACACGTCGGTGTACGCCCCGGGACGGCCAGCGCCCGAATGCGCGTGATTTCGCGTTCATCGTCGATGAGTTTGCCGTCAACCCCGAGGAAGAAAAAATGCTTTCCGCGCAGCATGCGCCGGATGCCCGGACCCTCATCGCTCACATAGCGCAAACCGGCTGCTTTGGCGGAGGCGACCGGGTCGCTGAGGATGTTGATGTCGGGCGACTTCACAGAGCCTTCATACCCACCAGAGCGTCTCCCTCCAATTGACAGCGCTCGGGTTCGTGAGGTATTCCTGCTTGACTCGTCTAAGAGTGAGGCCCCCGGGGCGCGTAGCTCAGTGGGAGAGCATCCGCTTCACACGCGGGGGGTCGTTGGTTCAATCCCAACCGTGCCCAGTTTGAAGATGGCGTTGTAGCTCAGTTGGTTAGAGCGCCGCCCTGTCACGGCGGAGGTCGAGGGTTCGAGCCCCTTCAACGTCGCCAGTTTTCCCCCGATGAGTGATTAAGGATAAAAAAGGCCCGCAGTTTCGTGCTTTCTTCCTCGCCTGGTTCGGACAACCGGTAAACCATGGTCGGCCATGACTCTAATCGAGGCAACGACTAACTACTTAACACCGAGCGATCTCTGCCCACGGCGGTAATTGGAGATTTGGTTGCAGTAATGCTTCCGTGGGATATGCCTGCCGATACATGTTACGGCCTGCCAATACATGTTACGGCCTGCCAATTTGAACCAACGTAAGTTCGCAGATCATGCTTTGCAGTAAGTCCGACGAAAGTCCATGCATACTCATCCAGATACAGCCACCCCAAAAGTCGTCCAGTCCCTTTCTCAACTATTTCTTGCACCGTCTGCGCGCTATGCGTTTGATCAAACTCGCCGGAAGGCCCTTTTGTAACGTGGGCAACGTTTCTTGGTATGCTATCGGCGATAGTGCTGGTGCGCAGAAAGAAGCGTTGCCAGTAAGCACTGCGCCAAGAACGAAAGTTGCTAGTTCCATTGATTTCTTCTGACCGCTGGGTACGCTTGGGTCGCGTCGAAGCCATAAAATCGCTCCGGGGACGTAAAACGGAGGATATGAATCCGCGCCTGCTACGCTGCTAGGCTTATCTTAACGAGTTCTTAAGTAGTGTAATT
The DNA here is from genome assembly GCA_030947645.1 of Vulcanimicrobiota bacterium. Classification (GTDB taxonomy): domain Bacteria; phylum Vulcanimicrobiota; class Vulcanimicrobiia; order Vulcanimicrobiales; family Vulcanimicrobiaceae; genus JALZBG01. The sequence goes on from JALZBG010000141.1 coordinate 1,720, forward strand.
CTGCCACCGTCGCGGTCCGAGATTAGAAAGAGCAAAAACAAGGATGGCAAGAGTTTTTTCTTTAGTCTGCTTCATATCCGTTTTACTAGTTTGCTGCAGTCCATCAGTAGCGAAGTCTGGTAAAACTACATACACGGTTCCCCGAGAGATGCGCTGGATTCCCGGCAAAACAAGAGGCATACCTGTAGGCTCGTATTATGCAAACCTTCGTGGCAAAGATAGCGACAAGTGCGGGCAACTTGTGCGAGTCAGTTCCCGAACGGGTTCGCCTATCCATGGCACGTCAACCATAACTATTCCCTCTACAGCGTGCAAAAGGGGACCCTCGTTATCGGCCTTGATCGGAATCACCTGAAGTCGGCCGAACGAGTGCTCCCTGCGGGGTCCGTAATCCAGGTCCTCAGACGGAACCGCATTACGGTCGTGCGGTAGGCGAAACGATTTTCGATGTGTATACCATTTGTACTTCGAAATAGCGATGTGATTCGTTGGTTTAGTTAGAAGAGTAGATGGAATCACCAGTCGAGCCCTAAGCAGTTGCGATTCCATTTTCACACGCATTGAGGTGTTATGTTAAACCGGCCCCAAGGAATGTCGCCGACCGAATGGCGCATCACGTACGCCCTCAAAGTCGTCGGCCTGATCGTTCTCTTATCGCTCGTATTCTTGAAGATACTGGAGTTTTTGGGCCACGTTCGCACCGTCGCCATCATCTTCATCGGAGCAATCTTTTTCGCGTACATCGTCTATCCACTTGTGAAGAGGCTGAACGAACGCTTACCCCTGTGGGCATCTCTTCTGGTGACGTACCTGTTCATCGCGCTGCTTTTGGGTAGTGCTATCGCTTTTGTTGTCCCGGCTCTTACCGAAAACACCAAGCAACTTGTCGCCGACACTCCCACTTTGGTGAACGCTGCCCGAGCGGAACTCGCTAACCCAACGAATCCAATCGTCGGCCGGCTTCCCAGAAAGACCCGAAGCACTCTATATAATCTGCCAGGCCAGCTCGGTGCGCTCTTGCAAGAATACGGAGCGCGAACCGCTGAAGGGTTCTTGAAGATCGTTGTTTCTACGATCACGATCCTGGCGCTGTTCATTATCATTCCGGTCTTCGCGGCTTATTTGCTCATCGATGCTGAGAACTTAAAGCGTCTTCTACTGGGCAATTTGCCGGAGCGCGCTCGTCCGAAAACCCTTGCCATCATTGCAGATCTCGATAAAGTGATTGGGGGCTTTATTCGCGGGCAATTGATCGTCGCGGCGATTGTCGGCGTCCTGATTACGATAATGCTTTTGATCTTGCACGTGAAATATGCGATTCTCATCGGGGTAATCGCAGGCATTCTCGAAATAATTCCGTACATCGGAGCTTTCGCCGGAGCAATACCGGCGATCCTCATTGCATTTTTCACCAACGGCTGGCAAAACGCCCTATTAGTTGCGCTGGGTTTTATCGTTATCAATCAACTGGAGGGCCATGTCATCGCCCCGAATATAGTCAGCGGAAGCGTCGGGCTTTCACCCTTTGTGGTTTTGTTGGCGTTGTTGACTGGAGCAGAACTGCTGGGGGTTCCCGGGATGCTGATCGCGGTGCCTGTGGCGGGAATAATACGAGTCATCGCGGACAACTTCCTCAATCGCAAAGCGAGTCCCGAAGAAGCCCGACCTGCGCTAGAGGGTCCCACGTCGCGTACGTGATCAGCGCAGAGTTCTTGGATTCTCGATTTGCAGCCCATCTACGTTGACGTAGGTTCCACGTGAGCGGGGTTCGTGCGAGCCCGCGACTACGATCGCCGCGGCATGCACCCCGTCGGACAAGAACGGACTCGTATACACCAGGGCGTGGGTATGTTTTTTAGGCGAGTAAAAACTGATGAGCGTGGTCGGCGCGCCAACGACTGAGAGGACGCCGTCGCCTCCCTTCGGGCCCGTCACCCCGTATATGCGAAAGCGATTTCCCGAAAAGATGAAACTGAGGCTGTCGCCCGTGTGGAAGCTCCGTGCACTCGTTCCGCGAAAGCGTCCGTCGCGCCGGCCATGCACGATCTCCCACCGCCCATTAAAGTTTTCGTCGAACGCTTGGGTCCGGCCCGTGACCGTGACGGCTAATACCGGAGGCGTTGCGGTCGCGGTTGGTGGTGACGTGACGGCATGCTTGCAGGCGCTGACGGACAATATTACCGCTATGACCGGGCACCAGCGGAGCGTCGACACTACGAGGACAAGCTATATAGTTTCTTCAAATCATCCATAACCGCGGTGAGCACAACGTGAAAATTTGCATTGACTTTAGGACCGTAGGTCGCATCAGCGTTAACTTGTTGCATCAATGCAACATGCATCGGGCGCGAAAGAAGATGCTCGAGCATATACCCGACGTCGAAACGGCCATCCGGCATCACTCCTGCCTGGCGCAGTGATGCTGAAAGCATCGAGCCGTTGTGCGTCAAGGCCGGTGAGGGCGCGGGCAAATCAATTTTCTTCTCCGTTACGATGGTCACCGCACGGCTGACGAATGTATCGAAGGTGGAGGCGAATTGTCCAACCCGCGCTTTTCCAAAACGGCGGGTCAGACTTTTAAGTTCTGCGGGCGTATGAGAACCTGCTAACACGCCTAAGAGCGTGGTGGCATGGAATGTCGTTGCGCCGCCTCCTGCCGCGATCATCGCGGAGGTGAGCGCTAGGTCGGGCTTACCGGTGTATCGGCCATGGCTGTCCATGCTATGTGCGTTGAGGTGATGGTGGGGGGTCGCCCCGATCATAAGGATAGCGGTGACAATGGCGGTGGCTTGATAAAGCTTATTATGCATAAGGGATGGTTTGCTTGGGCTGCCCTTACTGCTCCTGCCCAAACAGCATTCCGCCCGGCCGTTCTCATGGTGAGGCCTCGACGACCCGGCCGTCTCTTCAGAGGCGGAGCGACCTCAGGAGGTTTGCCAGATCCGGACTGGAGACCGTACGAGCCTGAAGAACTTAGTATCGGTGGTGTTGCTTGATTCGCGGATGTCGCTGTCTGGATTTGCGACTCCAAAGTCGGCGCAGTTAGATTTGAACGACGCGGTGCCGCAGTACTGCCGTTGCAATCAATCGGAGCATGCATATGTTTGAACCGACGGTTGGGTGGGATTCAAACGGCATCGAGCAGCGACGGCGACGCGACTTGGCCTCATTCGCGCTCATCTTCGCAAGGAAGCCATCGACTTTGTTCGCGCGAACAAACTATCATACGCTATCCGTTGCGCAGTTACGCCTTACCGCCGCGCGGTAGTTTGTAAGGTCGCGTTCTGACGATGTCCGAAGGCGGTTCAACTATCCGATCACAGTGGAGGTTAGCGCAGCATTGCCGGAACCGGCTGCCCCACCGATATCCTCACCGAGTGGCTGTTTCCCGAAACCGGCAAAAGCATCACGGTAAAGGTCACTAGCGTAAGGCGCTAGTAGCGGCGTCAAAGCACTTGAAGCTTGGCGACCGAGGCCCCTGTAACGCCGGTTTTCGGGCCAAATGAAACGGCGCTGCCGATAAAAGGAACGGAGATGCAGCGATTACGGCCCGCCCTCTTCGCGTGATATAATGCCGCATCTGCTGCTTTTAACAACTCGGCAACGCCGGCCGAAGCGAAGTCGTCGGTCGAGGTAATCCCGATGCTCACGGAAACGGTACTGCTGTTGCTGACCCCCTCAT
>JALZBG010000041.1:0-6622 GCA_030947645.1 Vulcanimicrobiota bacterium
GGCGAGGTAGTAACCTGATATTACCATCGCCCGGCTCTGGTCAAACAAGGCGCTAGCTCGCTCTCTTGCCACTTCGGCGGCGTTTTCATACGTGAGCATCTTCCCGTGGGGTTTGTCCGGTGGTTGTTTTACCGTCGATGATTCGGGTAGTAAAAGCATATTACTTTCCCTGAGGTTCGCGCGTGATGACAACAAGTGATTTCTTACTGCAGCGTCTCGTCGAATGGGGCTTTTACCGTATTTACGGTTACCCCGGCGACGGCATCAACGGCATCATGGGAGCGTTCGACCGCATCGGCGATAAGCTGGAATTCATCCAGGTGCGCCACGAAGAGATGGCGGCGTTTATGGCCTGCGCCCATGCCAAATTCACCGGCGAAACGGGTATTTGCTTGGCCACCTCGGGTCCCGGCGCGATTCATTTGCTCAATGGTCTCTACGACGCCAAGATGGATCATACGCCGGTCGTCGCGATTGTTGGACAAGCAGCGAGGTCCGCGCTGGGAAGCTCCTACCAGCAAGAAGTTGATTTGCAAGTGCTCATGCAGGACGTGTGCGATTACGTGTATACCGTCTCCAGCCCCGCCGCCCTGCGCCACATTGTTGACCGCGCCGTCCGAACCGCAACCGCTTTTCGCACAGTCGCCTGCGTCATCATTCCAAAGGACGTGCAAGAGGTAAAAGCGGTGCCCAAACCGCCCCACAAACATAACACTGCGCACAGCAGTGTCGGCTATCGCGCGCCGGTTGTGGTGCCGGCGGCAGTCGATTTGCAACGCGCCGCGGATATTCTGAACAGCGCAGAACGCATTGCGATGCTCGTCGGAGCGGGCGCGCTCGGCGCAGAAACCGAGCTGATCGAAGTGGCGCAGAAGCTCGGCGCCGGCGTAGCAAAGGCACTGCTTGGCAAAGCCGTGCTGCCCGATACCTTGCCTTTCGTAACAGGCACTCTGGGTCTGCTCGGCACGCGCCCGAGCCACAACATCATGAATAAGTGCGATGCCTTGTTGATGGTCGGTACGTCTTACCCTTACGCGGAGTTCTTGCCGAAAGAAGGTCAAGCGCGAGGCGTGCAAATCGACATCGACGCCCGCAACGTCGGATTGCGCTTCCCGACGGAAGTGAACCTCATTGGCGATAGTGCCCAGACGTTGCGCGCTTTGCTCCCGCTGCTCCAGTCGAAAACCGACCGCGCATGGAGTGACAAAATCCAGAAGGATCTCAAACACTGGTACGCCGACGAAGAAGCGCGGTGTCACGTTGAAGGCAAAGACATCAATCCGCAGCTTGTCTTCTGGGAGCTCTCCGAACGGTTACCGGAAAATGCAATTCTCACGGGGGACGCCGGAACCGCCACCAACTGGTTTGCCCGTAACATACGAATGCGCGCAGGCATGAAATCGTCGCTCTCGGGCAGTTTGGCGACGATGGGCGCCGCGGTACCCTATGCTATTTCCGCCAAGTTCGCATTTCCCGACCGCGTCGTCGTTGCGTGCACCGGCGACGGAGCGATGCAGATGAACGGAAACGCGGAGATGCTCACGGTGGCCAAGTATTGGAAGCGGTGGGCGAATCCGCGCTTAGTCTTTTTAGTGCTGAATAATTCCGATCTCAATCAGGTCACGTGGGAGATGCGGGTCGAGTCGGGCGATCCGAAGTACGAAGCGTCGCAAAATCTTCCACACTTCAATTATGCGGAATATGCGAATCAGATCGGGCTTCTCGGCATCCGCGTCGAGAAAGGAGACGATGTGGGGGCCGCATGGGACCGTGCGCTGGCCGCCGATCGTCCGGTCGTCTTCGATGCGGTTGTAGATGCCGACATTTCGCAGTTGCCCCCCCACATCAGCATGGAACAAGCGCACCATCTGTTCTCTGCTTTAGCCAAAGGCGATCCCGACGAAAGCGGCGTGATCAAAGAAACGCTCAAGAGCGTGATGGCGACGGTGCTCCCACACAACGGGGAGACGGTATGAGCGTAGCCGCCCCTTCGCGCATCGATGTTCCGATCGAGCGACTCGACGTCCACGCGTACCGCGTTCCCACGGAGGGAGGACCGGAGTCTGACGGCACGATTGTTTGGGATGCAACGACAATGGTGCTGGTTGAGATAACCGCAAGCGGAGCGACGGGGATCGGTTACACCTACGCCGACGTTGGCAGCGCCCGAGTAATCGTAGATACACTGCGCCAGGTCATCCTCGGCGAGGATGCGCTCCATAACGGTGCGCTTTGGATGAAAATGGCTGCGAGCGTTCGCAATCTCGGACGCGACGGCATAACGTCGATGGCGCTCTCCGCGGTCGACGTGGCGCTTTGGGATCTCAAGGGCAAGCTGCTGGAGCAACCGGTCTGCGCACTCCTCGGAATAGCCCGCCAAAATGTGCCGATCTATGGAAGCGGCGGCTTCACGTCTTACGACGTTTCGAAACTGCAGAACCAACTCAGCGGATGGACGAGCGCGGGCATACCGCGCGTCAAGATGAAAATCGGCCGCGAACCGCATGAAGATCTCAAGCGCGTCGCCGCAGCCCGCTCCGCGATCGGTAACGCCCAACTTTTCGTCGATGCCAACGGCGCCTACACATGCAAAGAAGCGCTCGAATTTGCGCGCGCGTTCGTCGCGTATGGCGTCACGTGGTACGAGGAGCCCGTGTATCATGAAGACTTCGAGGGACTCGCGCTCATTCGAAACAACGCACCCCCGAGCATGGAGATTACGTCGGGTGAGTACGGTTACGGGCTCTATCATTTCAGCCGCATGCTCGACGCACACACGGTAGACGTCCTACAAGCGGACGCAACCCGATGCGGTGGTTTCTCCGGTTTGATCGCGGTCGACGGTTTGTGCCAAACCAAGATGATCCCGCTATCCACGCACTGCGCGCCGTATCTGCACCTTCATATGGGAGCATCACTGAAGAGCTTGCGTCACATGGAGTATTTTTTCGATCACGAGCGGATTGAGAAAATGTTTTTCGACGGCGTCCCGGAGCAAAAAGAGGGGATGCTCGCTCCGGATTTGGATCGTCCCGGAATCGGGCTGGACTTCCGCCGGGCGGATGCGCAGCGGTACGAGGTTTCGCTGTGATCAAAGTGTTGCCACGGCCGACGCAGCGACCCGACGCCGTTAACGTCACGGACGTCGACGTCGAAGGTCTGGAACGCGGTTTGCGTACCGCCGTGCGCGGCGAAGTTCGCTTCGATGACGGTAGCCGCGCGCTTTACGCGACCGATGCGTCAAATTACCGGCAGGTTCCGATCGGCGTGGTGCTTCCGGCGGATGCAGATGATGTCCAAGCGGCGATGGCGGTCTGTCATGCATTCGGCTGCCCGATCTTCGCGCGGGGCGGCGGTACGGATTTGGCTGGGAGCACGTGCAATGCCGCGGTCTGCTTTGATTTCTCCAAGTACATGAATCACATCGTGCGGATGGATTGGAAGAAGAAGCGGGCGACCGTGGAGCCGGGATGCGTTTTGGACGACTTGCGTGATGCGGCGCAAGAGCGGGGACTGACGTTCGGCCCCGATCCTGCCACGCACAACCGCAACACGCTTGGCGGAATGATCGGGAACAATTCCTGCGGCATGCACGCGCAGATGGCCGGTAAGGTCGAAGACAACACGGTCGAGTTGGAGATCCTCACTCACGATGGTCTGCGCATGTGGGTTGGCCCGACGCCGGAGAAAGAACTGGAGCGAATCATCGCAGCGGGCGGCCGCCGTGCAGACATCTACCGTAAACTTCGCGATATCCGCGACAAATACGGCGATCAAATCCGCGCACGTTTCCCGAAAATTCCTCGCTTGGTCTCCGGCTTCGCACTCCAGCAGTTGCTGCCGGAAAACGGATTCAATGTGGCGCGGGCACTCGTCGGTACGGAGAACACGTGCGTCACGGTGCTTCAAGCCAAGTTGCGACTCGTTCACAGCCCACCATGCCGGACGCTTCTGGTTCTCGGCTTTCCGGGAATCGCGACCGCTGCCGATCACGTGCCTTTTTGCAACACGCATGTGCCGATCGCCCTTGAGGGACTGGATGAAAGCATGTTTACGTACATGCATGACAAGGGCATGTCGACGAGCGGCCGTGCCGTATTGCCTGACGGACGTGCATGGCTGATCGTTGAATTCGGCGCGGACGAAACGCAAGAAGCCGACGACAAGGCCCGCGGCCTCATGGAAGCGTTTAAAGCCCGCGATTACGTCCCGACGATGAAGCTTATCGACGACCATGATGAAGAGAAGCTGATTTGGACGATCCGTGAAAGCGGCTTGGGTGCGACTTCAAAAATACCGGGCCTCTCCGATTTTTATCCGGGATGGGAAGATTCTGCCGTCGCGCCGGAGCAACTCGGTGCCTATCTACGCGACTTTGAGAAATTGCTTAAAGAGTACGGCTACCGCGCCTCGTTGTACGGACACTTCGGCCAAGGTTGCCTGCATTGCAGCATTGATTTCGATCTGTATACCGCCGCGGGCATCGCCAAATATCGCAGGTTTGTAACCGAGGCTGCCCACATTTGCGTCAAGTATGGCGGCTCGCTCTCGGGCGAACACGGCGACGGGCAAGCGCGCGGTGAACTGTTGCCGATTATGTTCGGCGACGACCTGGTACGTGCGTTCGACGAATTCAAGACCGCGTGGGATCCCCAGCATAAAATGAATCCGGGCAAGGTCGTCTTTCCGTACAAGCTCGATGAGAATCTGCGTTGGGGAACACATTACTCACCCTGGGAGCCGCAAACGCATTTCGGGTTCGTGGAAGATAACGGCAGTTTTGCCTATGCTGCAAACCGGTGTGTGGGCACCGGCAAGTGCCGAAAACATGATTCCGGCGTGATGTGCCCCAGTTACATGGCGACACGCGAAGAAAAAGATTCCACACGGGGCCGTGCCCGATTGCTCTTCGAAATGCTCGACGGAAACCCACTCAAAGACGGGTGGAGAGACGAAGCCGTTAAAGACGCCTTGGATCTTTGCCTCGCTTGTAAAGGCTGCAAAGGGGAATGTCCCGTCAGCGTTGACATGGCGACTTACAAAGCGGAGTTTCTCTCGCATTATTACGAAGGCCGCCTGCGGCCGCGAGCGGCTTACGCCTTTGGTCTAATGTACTGGTGGGCAAAAATCGCTGCGCTCGCCCCGGGCCTTGTTAATTTTGTAACGCACGCGCCATTGTTGAGTCGAGTCGCAAAAGCGGCTGCCACCATGGCACCGGAACGCCGCATTCCCGTTTTTGCATCTACGACGTTCCGTCAATGGTTTGCGGCTCGCGCGCCGCGAAATGCCACGAAGCAAGAAGTCATTCTGTGGCCGGACACCTGGAACAATCATTTCCATCCGACGACGGCACAAGCGGCGGTGGAGGTACTTGAAGACGCCGGGTTTCGCGTGAGCATTCCCAAGGTGCAATTGTGTTGCGGACGACCGCTCTACGACTACGGTATGCTAGACCTTGCCAAGAAAATGCTGCGCGAAATTATCGCTGCCCTCAAAGTACAAATTGAGGCGGGGGTCTGCATCGTCGGCCTTGAGCCGAGTTGCGTCTCGGTATTTCGCGAAGAAATGCCGAACTTGCTGCATGGGAACGAAGACGCCAAGCGCTTTAAGGCGCAAACGTTTCTTCTGAGCGAATTTCTCGAGAAGTATGCTCCCGAGTACCAACCGCCCAAACTCCGGCGCAAGGTGATCGTGCAAGAGCACTGCCATCAGAAGAGCGTGCTCGATAAGGGCGCCGAAGAAAAATTGCTCCAAAAACTGGGTGTCGACTATTCCATGCCGGACTCCGGCTGCTGCGGAATGGCCGGTGCTTTCGGGTTTGAGGCCGGCGCGCATTATGACGTCTCGGTCAAGCTCGGCGAGAGCAAGTTGATTCCCGTGGTTCGGTCTGCGGCAGACGATACAGTCATCGTCGCCACCGGGTTTAGCTGCCGCGAACAGATTTCGCAGATGAGCCATCGTCAAGCGCTGCATCCGGCACAACTTATCAAGATGGCCTTGGACAATGCGCAGAGCGACCCGAGCGGCACATTCCCAGAATATCGCTACATGTCCGATCCGAGATTACAGGCACAAGCGGCGACTTTAAGAGGCCTCCTGGTTCTTGCCGGTTTCGGCATCGGTATGACGCTGGCGATCATGCGAAAGAGGCGATAAATGGCGATTGAAGTACTCGTACTCGGCGGTGGGTTCGCGGGGATGTCTGCCGTGCAGGAGCTGGAGCGCAAGGCTTCCCAAGAAGTAAACCTCACGCTCGTTAGCCGCGATAACTACCTTTTGTTCACGCCAATGCTGCCTGAAGTCGCGAGCGGGTCCATCGAGCCGCGTCACATCGTCCAACCTTTGCGCGCAGCTCTGCGCCGGACGCGATTCGTGCTGGGCGAGGCGCTAGGACTCGACGTTCATGCGCGCACCGTAACGGTGCAGCACCCCGTGTTGAAGTCGCGCTCAGAGTTCCGTTTCGATCATGTAATCGTAGCGCTCGGATCGCAGACATCAACGTTCGGGTTGCCAGGCATCAACGAGTATACGCTTCCCCTCAAAACGCTCGCAGATGCGACAAAACTTCGCAGCCGCGTCATCGGGGCTTTCGAAGCGGCTGCGGCCGCGAACGATCGAGTTA
>JALZBG010000041.1:6632-13027 GCA_030947645.1 Vulcanimicrobiota bacterium
CTTCCTGCGCTTCTTGATCGTTGGTGGAGGATTTACCGGCGTCGAAATGGCCGGAGAACTCACGGGTCTGGTGCGCACTTTACGTAACTTCTATCCGGCATTGCATGGCTTCTCGCCGCAGATCGTCGTCGTCGAAGACGAGAAAGAACTGCTGGGCCAGCTTCCCGATCGCTTCGGCAAGCGGGCGGCGCAGTCGTTGCGAAAGCGGGGTGTTCGCTTAGAATTGGGCGAGCGGGTGGCGAGCGCCGACGCTGAGGGCCTATCTCTGGTAAGCGGCAAGCGGTATGAAAGTGCGACGATTGTATGGACCACCGGTGTGCGGCCGGCCGCGGTCGTAGAGACCCTTGGGCTGCAAACTTCCAAACACGGCGCGCTGATAGTTAATCCGGACCTTTCCGTACCTGGCGTCGACGGTGTATGGAGCTTAGGCGATTGCGCGAGCGTTCCGAGGAGATCGGGCGGCTCGTATGCTGCCCTGGCGCAAAATGCGGTCCGCGAAGGGCCGCATGTTGCTCGCAACATCATCGCGCGGTTGCGAAAAAAGCCGACGCGACCGTTCAGGTACACGCGTCTTGGAATGATGGCGTCCCTGGGAGATCGCGATGCTGTGGCCGAGTTGCCCGGGAAACGGATGATCGCAGGTGTACCCGCCTGGATGCTGTGGCGCGCGTACTACCTGAGCCGGCTGCCCGGATGGCCTCGAAAGATTCGCGTGGCGATGGATTGGACGATGAGCGGTGCATTTCAACGGGGAACGGCATGCGTCTCGCTGATAAAGTAGCCATCGTCACTGGAGGCGACAGCGGCATCGGAAAAGCCGTAGCGCTCGCGTTCGCGCGCGAGGGGGCCGGCGTCGTTATCGATTATTACGGCAAACGAAAACCGGCCGACGCTGTCGTGGATGAAATAGAAAAACTCGGCTCGCGCGCCCAAGCGGTCGAAGCGGACGTTTCAAAAGAGCCGGACGTCGAACGTTTGATCGCTGCGGCCGTTAATGCATTCGGTTCGCTCGACATCATGGTGAACAATGCGGGAATCGAGAAGAAGTATCCATTTCTCGACATGCCTTTTGACGTCTACAGCAAGGTCATCGAAACGAATTTGACGGGCACGTGGCTGTGCAGTCAGGCGGCAGCCAAGCAGATGGTTTCGCAAAAGCGCGCCGGTCGGATCATCAACATCTCTTCAGTCCACGAGGAACTGGCGATGCCGACCAACGCACCGTACTGTGCCTCAAAGGGCGCCATCCGCATGTTGATGCGCACGATCGCCGTTGAACTCGCGCACTACGGAATAACCGTAAACAACGTGGCTCCCGGCGCTGTCGATACGCCTATGGACGCGCCTCTGCGGCAAGATAAGCGGAAATACGATGCGTTGCTTGCCGAAATTCCGCTACACCGCATGGCCAAACCCGAAGAAATCGCGGATCTCGTGTGCTACCTGGCCTCGGACGCCGCCGCGTATATCACCGGCGCGACCTACCTCATAGACGGCGGCATGACCAAGCAGTCCGGCAGCCTGTGAAGGCCCCCGCTCCAGTAACCGCAATCGTCGGCGCCGGTCAGGGTGCTTACTACGAGATTTCCGATGCAGAAGTTGCGGCCGGCAGTACGCTGGGAAGCCCCAAGTGTGTTTGCATTATCAAGGCAACCGGTGCTATTGAAAAAGTCTATTCGAGCGACTGCGGGTCCAAACTCATCGGAACGGTGGTGGCTCATCACTGGGACGGCCTGACAGGCATAGCACTCACCGCGTTGCCCGGCAAGTTCACGATCCACCCCGAACATCAGGAGCATTTCTTCACCCTCTCAAACGGAGTGGAAGTTCACGAGGACATTTTCGTTCTGAGCAGCATGCCCGAAGGTAAGCATGTCGACCCACCCGGCGTGTATTACACTGTGGAGCTGCACAACCCGACAAACCAGCCGATTCATCTCGAAACCTACGGGTTCGCCGAATTGCGCGGCGATACGCCACACGATGTCGTGAGCCGCTTCGACCGCACACGCAACGCCATTATCGCATCGAATAAGAGCGCCCCGCATCTGGCGAGGGCGTTTGCGTGTTCCAAAGCGGTCACGAGTTGGGAAACGACGATGGATCATGGAAAGGCGATCGCAAAAGACTGGCCTGGAATACTTTGCGGCCGCGCCGTTTCGCCCGCCACCGAGCCCTTGGGCGTCTTGCATCTCGGTCATAAACTCCAAGCGGGGGCTCGCACGAACTTCTGCTTTACCGTAACGTTCTCGGCAGCTGGCGTTCGATCGGCGATTCGAAATCTCGATAAGCTCCCGAGCGCACGCGCGGCGTTACGGCGCACCCGGGAACATTACGCCCAAATCCTCAACCGTTCCGTACTCCTAACGCCTGACACCGACGTCAACCGCGGTGTTTTATGGGCCAAAGCCAACATGTTGCGCACGCAATTATTGGCGCCTACCGGTTGGTGCTTCGTAAACGACCCGACGCGGTCGAACAACAGTGTGGGGCGAGATACGGCATGGTTTGCATTCGGATCCGACTATGTGACTCCGGAGTTTTCAGAGCCTTCACTTCTGTGGTACGCGCAGCACCTTGAAAAAAACGGCATGTGTGTTGAGTATTACGATATCCGGACGGGCAAAACGGCGGACTACAAACTGAATATCAACGATAATACTCCGCTGCTCATTACGGCGTTGTGGCATCATTACAACACTACTGGTAAAAAGACTTTTCTCAGAAAGGCCTACCCGGCGGCGGCAAAAGCTGCGAAATACATTCTCTCCCAACGGAACAAACAAGGACTCGTATGGTGCACCGCAAAGGGCGTCTCGGATTGGGGAATTGTCGGGTGGCGCAACGTCATTGCAGACTACCGGCTTTCCGGGGCAACGACCGAACTAAACTCCGAATGTTATGCTGCCGTGCTTACCGTTTCGCACATGGCGCTCGTACTGGAACGCCACGATGAAAGCGCATACTTCAAAGACGAGGCCGATGCACTGCGCACAGCCATCAATAGACATCTGGTCGATCCGAACACCGGGCTCTATTTTCTAAATATCGACCTAAGCGGGCAACCCCGCAGCGATGTCACCTCCGATCTCGTTTTTCCGCTCATGTTCGGCGTCGCGGACGACGACACAGCGGCGGGGATCATTAGCCGGTTGAGCTCTGAGGAGTTCTGGACGGAGGCCGGAATCCGTACGGTTCCGCGCAACGCTCCAAATTACGGGCCAACTCACGGGTACGGACTTCTGGGCGGCGTGTGGGTGGGAGTCGCATTTTGGTACGCGATGGCCGCGGCGCGCTTCAATCCCGGATTTATGGCGTATGCACTCGCCAAGAGTTTTCAGCATTATTCCACGGAACCACGGCGCAACAATACGGTACCAGGGCAATTTTCGGAATGGCTCCACGGCGAAACGCTCGTCAACCAGGGAATGATGCTCTCACCATGGTTTCCGCCGCGCTACGTATGGGCGGCCATCGAAGGTGCAGCCGGCTTGAATCTGACGAGCGGCACGCCATCGATCACCCCGCACCTGTCGCCGGATTGGAAGTGGCTCGGCGTGCGCGATGTTCCTTTCTGCGGCAAGCGTCTGACGTGGTTTGCCGTACGTGCGCCGGAATTGCAAACGTATACGAATCATGAGTTTCATCAATCCTCGCCGCACCTTGCTTACCAAGCGGACATTTCGAACCGGCTCGATATCAGCAACGACGCTGCCGTCGCTCTTGCCCTTCGCCAAGATCAGAACATCGTGCTTTTTATCGGCAATACCACGCAGCGCACGGTGACGGCAGCATTACGAATCAAGGATGGACTCAGCGGCTCCTTCGGCGTACGCACGTTTAATAGCCTGCGCGGTGAGTGGATCGATGATGACGAAATAACCGCCCGCGATTTGGAGCGCGGTGTACCGGTGCAACTCGAGCGAAAAGGTTTCTGCGTCTTCGAATTGCATCAGGAAGTATAGAGCATGGATGGACACTACGAATTTGGGGTCAGTGAATTTACGACCTGGCCGAATACTTTCGAACAAGACGTTGCCCTATATTCCCAGGTGGGCGTCGATTGCATTGAAGTAACCGAATTCAAATTGGACCGCGCACGCATTGCGGCTCAATTCGAAACGCTAAGTGCCTCCGGCTTGCGAATATCGTCCGTGCAGGCGACCGTGCATTCCCTCTTTCCCGATGGTCTCGCGGGCGAGCCCACTGATTCGAGAGACCGCGCGCGCCATATCCGAGAGTCGATCGAACGTATCGCGCCATATGTGCCGCGCCATACGCCATTTGTCGCCGTGACCGGGGCGGCGCCGGGCGGAAACGTGCAGCATGTTGTCGAGACGGCCGTACCGGCATTCCGCGAGCTTGCCAAGTGTGCGGACAGTAAGGGAATGCGCTTGGCCTTTGAACCCCTCAATCCGATGTTAATGAACAGCGATACCGCGATATGGTCCCTCGGGCTTGCTTTGCAACTGGTGGAAGAGGTCGATCACCCTTCGTTTGGACTGTGCGTCGATCTCTGGAATATTTGGCAAACTTCGGAACTTCTTGAAATCGTCGAACAGGCCGATGACCGGGTATTTTTGGTTCAAGTAAGCGATTACCGGACTCCCCGTTCCCACAACGACCGCATCAGCCTCGGCGAAGGAGAAATTCCGTTAGCGCCCATCCTCCGCACAATCCGTAGCACCTCGTACGATGGACCGTACGTTCTCGAAATTTTTTCAGGAGAATCTCTGCCGAATTCGTTGTGGCGTGCCGACTTCGCCGCCGTCCTTCGTCAGAACATGGCCGCGTTTGCGGACGTATGGGAAAACAGCCGGCCGTGATTGTTCCCAAACGGATCTACGATCTCAGCCAGCCGGTCTTTAGCAATTGTCCTCAATACCCCGATAAGAACCCCCGGCCGGCCATAGTGAAATTGCTGTATATGCAGCAAGTCCAGGGTGTTAACAAAGAGATCGTCGAGATCAGTACTCACACCGGAACGCACTGCGATGCTCCATACCATTTTTTCGACGAAGGAAAAACGATCGATGAAATTCCATTGGAGAACTATGTGGCTCCGGCAATCGTCGCTGATGTGCGCCATAAGCGGGCCGGCTGTGCGATCGAAACCGCTGACATTGCAGAACTGCCGGTTGAAAGCGGCCAGGTCGTCTTGTTCAATACCGGCTGGGGGCACAAACGCGCAAACACCGCGGAATTCTTGACTCAATATGTGTATTTAAGCGGCGAGGCGGCAGAACATCTAGTACGGTTGGGCGTCGCAGGCGTTGGAATAGATGCGGTTAGTTTGGGCGGCTACAACGATCCGGCAAAAGCGGGACCTGCGCACCGTGCGATGCTCGGCGCGGGGAAATTCATCGTCGAGGAACTCTTCTTTCCCGAAGAGATAATGGACGGCAAAGAGCGTTTGTTCGTGGCGTTACCGGTAAAGCTCAAAGGCTGTGGAGGCGCATGGACGCGCGCGAGCTTATGGGAACTGTAAACGATCGGACGGTATTCCTGGGCTCGGAAGCCGCATGAAAGCGGCGATTAGGGGTAAGCGTTTGTGGAGTTGGTCGCTCGCACTTTTGTTGGGTAGCGGTGTTGTTGTCGACGCAGGTTGGCGGTGCTGTGGCGCCTCGCATGCGTCCGCGACGAGCAGAGATTTCGCCGGACGTGTTGCAATTGTCGGGGACGAAAACTCGATGGGATGCCGCGGGTACGGGCAGGCCAACGGTTATTTTGTAAGCCGGTTTACGGGGTCGTTCCGATTACTGGAGCCAGAATACCGCGCGGCCCAAGGCGACGTCGGTTTTTCCAGGGGTCGCGAAGTACACGCGCGTTTGCGCATACGATCGTCCTGAGACCCTGATCGGGGATCGCCTGTTCGCTAAGAGATGATGACGGCACAACACTTTTTGTAAGATGGTCGCAGAACCGCTCCAGGTACGATAGGTGGCACTATCTATCGTTGAAAAGCAGGCGCAGCATGACTGGAGCCCCTTGGCTGTTTCCCTCATGCACTTTCCCCGGTTAGAGTTTGCGCGTCCAGTTGACAAATGTGGCTTTTTTTGATCTCAAAACTAAATATATGCCATTGCCAAGTAGCCGATACTAAATCTAGGCGCGTTAACTTCTAACTCGCCGATAAATATGACGTTGTAGCTCTTCATCGTATACAAACAAAGAGATGCAGAGGCGGCGAGCGCCCTTGAGCGTCCCCTAGAGTGACAGTACCCGCGTTTCTGTTCTATAAAAGTTCCACTGAGTTCTAAATCAGTGGGCCCGATGCGTCGGAACCCTTATATAGCAAGGGAAATTTGGTAGCCCCAACGGGATTCGAACCTTAGATAGCGGTTCCGGCCGATCCCTGGCAATCCTAAGAAGGTCCATTTGGCAAGGCTTTCCGG